>DAOWGG010000057.1 GCA_030637565.1 Candidatus Peregrinibacteria bacterium
AATCAGGAAGCGTTTCCCCATTGAACCAGTACAGGGACGCCAATCAGAAATCGCGCACCCTAATGGAATAACACTTTCATTCTAAAGAATCCCTCCGAAAATCGAAAGAGAATTTGAAAAAATAAAAAAAATAAATTATGAATCAAATCCACGATCTGGGATTGAGATACCCCTTTCTTCAAAATCCAATTGATCCATAAACCTCATTTCATCAGGCGTCATATTCCGAGCAACATGTCTTTCACACCAGCCATTTAAATAATTTCTTATACGGGACACCAACCCCTCTTTTCCTTCAAGGCAGTCCAATTGATCAGTGGTATTGTTTTCAATTCCTTTCATACATCAATAATTAATGGAGTTCCAGTGTAACAAATAAAAAATTTCTTTCAATACTAAAACGGATACCAAAGAAACCTTGCCATCAGACACACTTTTTAATAATATAACTGAGCCCCTGAGCCAGAAGGGGTCCCAAAAAAATGGGAAGCGAAGCGAATTTTTTGGGGAAAAGGAAGAATTTGCGTAAACTGAAGTTTGCGAATGAAATAAGTAAACGTAAGTTGAAGCAAAATTCCGACGTGCGCCTGTAGCTCAGTGGATAGAGCGTCCGGTTGCGGTCCGGGAGGTCGCAGGTTCGACTCCTACCAGGCGCACCATACAACAAGAGATTCTCACAACGAGAGTCTTTTTAGTAAAATCAATTGCCAAAACAGACAAAAAAAATTAACATAACAATCCATTAACCTAAGAACGCCATGATTGATACACCCTCCATACAACCCGAATCACCATTATCAGAAGAAGATATTCTAATGATTACAAACACCTGCAAAGAAAATGGAATGAGCGATGAAGAAATTGAGTTATTTTTAATTGACCCTGAAGTAATCGAAGTAGTTGAAGGCTACAACGAAAGAAGACGAATATCTCTACAAAAAATACAAGAGTTATTAGGCATGGAGGAAGTAATTAGCAATAATGGAAGGGTTAACGAACGATTTAAGCAAGATGCCATCAGCCAATTGCTATTAAGCTTTATAAGACGAAATCAACTCCATCAGCAATTAGCACACTAATGCTCTTTAAGAAAAAATCACCAGAGCAAAAAGAAAGAGAAGAGCAATTCCCTTCTTTAAGAGAAAGTGATTATCAACTAGTTCAAATGATTTTAGAAAGAGAAAAATGCTCAATAGCCGCGGATGAGTTCCTGCAAGATCACCTCAGTCTAATCGATAAAATAAACATGATCAATAAAATGTCTGCAAAATTTGATCGATTGAGAAAAAACTTAGCGGAAATTGAAAAAAGAACCTTAATCACAGCTGTAATTAGCAGAGATAAAGCAAAGGAAATATTAAAAGCTGGCTAAGCGAGCAAATCTGATCAATTTTTGATACAATCGCAATATGCAAAACAAGCCTTTCCGAAAAACCGAAAATCAAAAACAACCTGTCTATTATCAATTTATCGATAATCAATCAAAACACACGGTCGTATTCATCCACGGATTGTTTTCAACCAGCGCTATTTTTAAAAACTTTCTAAAGCACGTTAAGTTCAATGTAATTTTAGTAGAACTACGAGGAATTGTTTGGTCAGAATGTAAAGCACCTTTTTTACAAAACTATGTGGAAGACATTCGGCTAATATTAGACAAAGAAAAAATTAAGAAAAATGTAACTTTAGTGGGTTATTCTATGGGCTGCTCTATCGCCAATGCCTTCGCCGAAAAATACAGTGAACGGATTAATAAGGCTATCTTACTTGCCCCCGTTAACCGGACTTTAACAGAAATTGGAAAAAGAAATATTATCAAAAAATTAATCGCTGGACTCGGGAAAGGATTCTTTAAAAAATGGAGGGACTATACAAGTATTCAAAAAGACCAATCTCGATGGAGAATATTCAGCTTATTCAATTTCAAATTACTTCAAGACGCCTTTGGGGAAGTTATTTTTACCAAAAAATGTAAAATTGTGATTCTAAACGGAACCATGGACACCTTTTTCGACCCAAAAGATATCAATCTAAAGCTTCCAAATATTGTTCATGAGCGTATTGAAAATTTAGACCACTTTTTGTTTGTACGAAAAAAACGCGTTGAGATGATCAGTAAGTATTTGATGACTCATTTGCAAGCCGCCTAAGAAACCGACTCCCTCAATTTCTCCGCCGCCGCTTTCGGATCATCGGCTTTTAGAATGTAAGAACCTGCCACAAAAATATTCGCACCCGCTTGTCGAGCCAGTGGGGCGGTTATATGAGTAATTCCCCCATCAATGGAAATATCCAATTCCGGGTAATCCCTTCGAATCAATTCAATTTTTACTAACACTTCCGGCATAAACTTTTGCCCACCAAACCCAGGCTCAACCGACATCACCAAAACTAGATCCACTAACGGAAGGACTTTTTTGATTTTATCGACAGACGTTTTAGGGTTAATCGA
>DAOWGG010000080.1 GCA_030637565.1 Candidatus Peregrinibacteria bacterium
CTAACCTCTACTATTGTTGATCTGTGCGTGCGGGGTTATTTGAAAATCAAAGTGCTCCCTAAAAGTAAGGGGTGGATTTTTAAAACTGATGATCATGAATTGATTAATCTTGAAAAGCCAAAGCCTGGAGACCGTGGTCTTAATGCTTTTGAAAAAATGTTTATGGACAGTGTTTTTGGAGGGGCTAAAACCAAAAAAATCTCCGCGCTTCAAAACCGATTCTACACCGAACTCCCCAAGCTCAAAGAAGAGCTCTTTAGGAGCCTGGTGGATAAAAAATATTTTCCTACCACTCCAAAGAAAGTTAAAACCAAATACATAATAAAAGGGGTGATCTTTATTATTGTTGGATTTATTTTGATTGGTCTTGAAGCCAACCTGATGGGCACTGGATTTTCTTCCGTGTTTTTTATTAATGGCTTTTTAACGCTCATTTTTTCCAATGCCATGCCTCAAAAAACACCAAAGGGCGTTAAGGCTCGTGAGCATATTCTCGGCTTTAAGCATTATATGAAAATTGCCGAAAAAGACCGCTTAAAATTTCAGGAAAAAAAGCATATTTTCTATGAATTCCTTCCGTATGCGATGACACTGAAAATTGCTGACAAATGGAGTAAGGCCTTCGAGGGGATTTTTGACCAGCCCCCTGAATGGTATCAGGGTCATACTGGCACCTTTTTCCCCACTCAATTTACCCGAAGTCTCAGCAGTGTTTCCAGTTCCATTGGAACCGCTTTTGCCTCGCATCCAAGCGGTAGCGGAGGAAGTGGTGGATTTGGTGGAAGCAGTGGGTTCAGTGGAGGATTTTCCGGTGGAGGTTTTGGTGGAGGGGGTGGAGGATCTTGGTAACTTTTAATTATTAACTTAAATAAGATGAAAAACAAAATTATCCTTATATCAATCTTCCTTATTGCTGGCCTAGTTTTTAGCGCCTGCTCAAGACCAAATGATTCCACTTCCTCTTCAGAAAAAGGGGTAACTAAAGCCGAGCAAAAACCTTCACACAAAGATGAATATGGATGTGTTTTTGCCGATGAATATGAATGGTGTAAGGCAACTGAGAAATGTGTTAAAAAAGCTGAACCCTGCAAAGAAATCTCAGGGGCTCAAAAACCTGAACGTAGCTATAATTTGATTGAAAAGGCTTTGCTGAAGAGATCAGAATTGATTCCTGGTGAATTTAGAATCGGCATTCAAAAACTCACCCTGTCTCATCTTCGGGGTATTATTCGATGGGCTGATGGAAGGCTAGATACACAATTGATGGCTTCGAAGGAAAATAATGATTGGGTGATTGTTTACGAAGGAGAAATGGGGCAATACACCTGCGAATCGGTTGAGCCTTTTAGTTTTCCATCCGAAATGATCGCTGACTGCCAGCCTTAAAACAATTTGATTAAAAAGAGTGCCGAGGATACAATTAAGACTAGCCTTTTAGCTATCTTTTTATGAAATTCCTCAAGAAAAAATCAAATCGAATCCTACTTATCGCGATTCTGTTTTTAGTGCTGTCTATTACTAGTTTCTTTCTGATGATCAATAGCCTAAAGGTAACCTTACGCCCCCTTAGTCTTTCTATTTCTTATTTAGAAGGAGACCTTTACTTTAGCAGTAACGGAGAAGTTTGGGAGATTGCCGATGAAGCTATTCTGCTCACACAAGGTCATCGTATTCGAACAGGAAAAGACTCCCGCACCGAATTTCGGACACCTTCTGGTAGCTTTGTTCGGCTCAATGAAAATTCTGAGTTAAAAATCGGACAAATCAGTCATCGAGATGCCCTTTTTATCCAGCTTTCTGGCCGTGGTTATTACCGAATTAAACCAAGTCGAAATAATACTCATCAAATACGAGCCCTTAATCGCACCCTTAAATCTACCAGTGGAGCGTTTGATCTTTCGGTAAATCTAAAGGCAAATCGGATCAACGCTAAGGCAATTGATGGGCAAATAGAGCTTTCTACCGATGAAGGCTTTCGATCCATCCCTTTTGGCAGGGAGATAACGGTTTCAGCTGATTCATCAGAAGCCGACATTAACAATGACTATTTATCAGGCGATTGGTTTCAATGGAACAAGGAAATGGATGAAAAATATGGATTTAGCGTCTTACTAGCAGGAATTAACCCTGCTGAAGAAGGGGAAAACGATGCCACTAAGGCTAAAACACCCTCTCCATCAATCCCTAAAACACCTTCTGTGACAACCCCTCCTACAAGCAGTCATGACAGTTGCAAACCTTACCTTTCGGCTAAAAAAGACAATACATTCAAAGGAATTCGGCTGAGCTGGACCACTTGCCCCAGTGATGAATTTCAGTTTTATAAAATCATTCGCTCCACTCTCAATTCCTATCCAGATTATCCCAATGATCCTGTTGTCTCATCTTCCTCCAATAAGCATTATGCTAACTACATTGATCAAAATGTAATTCGTTCACGCACTTACTATTATCGAGCTTGTGTGGTTGAAAGACTGGGCTCCGTTTCGTGTGGAAATGTGGTTTCTGTGGTTTATTAAAAAAGGTTTTGATTTGTAATTAAATCCCGCCCAATAACCATTGTAAAACCCCATCATGTTTTGGACGGCGGTAAAGACCGCGACTTACTTTTGTGCTGTATTTACTCTTGATGCATTAAGTTTTTGTATTGCTCAC
>DAOWGG010000117.1 GCA_030637565.1 Candidatus Peregrinibacteria bacterium
CCTACATTGCCATATACCCTACCATTTGCTGGGATTGCTGCAGTCGCTGGGCTACCATTAGCCGCTACAGTTGCTGCCTTTGTTGGAATACCAGTGGGAACCTATCATCTTACTAAAAAATTAAGAAGCTAAAACTATGAGTAAAACCACCACTTTTACCGAAACTTATTTTGAACCAACCATTTACATCGATTCTTTAATGGAAGAGATTGGTTTTAAAAATACCAAAGAAAGTGAGAAGGAAGCTATGCGAGAGGGGCTAGAAAAACAATTGAGCTACTTAATTACCAATGCAATCTCTCTATGTGTAGAGCCTGAGCAAATGGATGAAACAATTTTAAACTATGGTAATTTAGAAGATATAGGGGAATTTATTGAAAATTTGGTTGCAATAAGCCCAGAGGCTCAACTGGCCATCATGGAGACATTAGATAATTTCTACGAAGAAACAGTGGAAACCTACAAGGAGTTTGGCCAATAATTCGATAAACAAAAAGGAGCTGTAAAACACCATTGTGGTGACTAAGGATACAGACCTTTTTTAAAGTAAATTAATTTATTTGACAAATATTAAAAATAATGTATAATAAAACCTCTAAATAGTCAACCAACCACTATGGAAAACCCAAAAGAAGGTCAAATTGACCGAGTAAAACAACCTGTAAATCACGAAAATCGATTCGCTATGAGTCGACGTTCTTTTGTGCGCAATCTAGCCATGATTGTAGGGATAGCCACCATTGCCCCAACCTCTATTGCAAAGGCAGAAGAGCCAAGGTATGAGGACCCTTATTACAGTAGAATGAAGGGTGACTTACAAGATCAATTGGTAGGAAAAAAAGGAACTGAAAGTATAGCCACACCTGAAGGATTAAGTGAGGAAGAAGTAGAGATTATGGATAAAAGTATGCACATCTTCTTCAAACACTACCTATATCTTGATTTTTGGGGATATTTGGCAGGACAAGGAACAAAAGAGGAATGTGAAAAAATCTTATTATTGGCAATGAAAAACCGTGACGATCTTCACTACGAAAAAGAGGGTAACTTAATGACCATTAAAGGCGAAGTAACAACCCAGGAAGAAGATGAAACCCAGACGATGGTAGATGTAGAAAATCCTATTTTCATTGAAATTGATGGAGGTAAAATTATAAAAATAGGAAAAACTGAAATTAATTATAGATATGTGGAAAATTTTGAAGAACAATGGAAAGTTGTGTTAGAAAAAATTAAAAATATATCCCAAAAAATGGCACAATTACGACTTTTAAGGGTAAGACCTGGGATCATAAGAACCCCAATTGTTTCAGAAGCGGAACTTAAGTGGTATGAAAAATATTCTTTTGAATTACCAAGAAGGTTGCGAGAACTATTGAAAATAAAAAGTGGGTCAAATTTACCCGTAAGCGAAATAACAGCTGACAGCACAAGCAATGACATTAAGCATGGATTAAGCTTGCTAGAAAGGCTAACCTTAAAAGAATTAGATACATTATTGCAAAATCACCCCAATCGTTTTGGAGATGGTGAAAAACCTCAGCTAGTTGTCCAAAGATTAAGCAAAACCCCTGACCGAGCGATAGAAGTCGCATGGATGATCGGGAAAAATGCCTTCAAAACCTTTGCACGATTCTCTATCGATGGTTTTGTACTCAATTTTACAGATTGGAAAGAGGCGGACACAAGAGAACACCCCTTTGCAGAGACATATGAGCCACCAACGCCATAGAAATGATAAAAATCACTAAAAAGTCCATTTTTTATTAAAAAACAATTAAGTAAATTGGTCAATACTACTCACTGGTAAAACGGTGAGTTTTTTGGTATAATATATAGATTAATTTACTTGAAAAACAAAAAAGCAAATTTGAATTTAAATTTATTTGATCATCTCAGGCTCAATCAAAACCCTCTAAGGAATAACGTTCTGGTAAATCAAAATGTTGAAAATGTACATGAACGCATCCAAGATGTAATGAGCTCTAAAGCCTCTTCAGAACAACTGAAAGAAAATCTTAAGGAAACTGAAGGAAAATTAAAAGAAAATCAGGAGAAACTCACTGAAAAATTTGGAAATTACAATGAAGAATATTCAAACAGCCCGTGGTTTCGGAAGGATGAAATTTATGAAGCTCGTCTAGATAATCCAAATTTTGAAGATCCTGACACGAGCATAGCTGCGGTCAATCGAATTTTAACCACTCCTTATGATTTTGAAGGCATTTCATATACCCTCGGAGCCCCTTCAGAAAAGCGTGTTAACCAAGCAAAAGCACTAAAAGAGTTAAAAGCATTATTAGAGCAACAGCAAGCTTTACTAAAAGAGCGGACAGAGAATGAAAATGCCCGTCGAAAACATCATGGGGAAAGACTGGTTCTAATGAGCGATCGAGTAACCGAAATAAAAGAAAAACGCTCTGATTTTGAAAAGAAGCGAGAATATAAAGCATTAATGAGTGATTATGAGAGCGTATTCAATAGTGTTATTGGACGTGACCCAGAATTCAAACGTTTTTACGAAAGGCCCAATGGAACCATTGACCCATTCTTAGAACGTGAAAGTCGCCAATTATTTTTTGCAATGCTTTCTCATGAAACCAATGATTTCGACACTGATTTTGCACTGGGAAATAATTTTGGTGAAGATGCTGAAGCAAACAAAAAAAATTATCCATTTATTCATCACGATTGGCTAACAAGGATAAAAAAAGTAGATACTAATGAAATCAAGAGGCGTTCAACCGCTATCGACATCAAAGAAAGTGAATTAAAAGCAAAAAATATCG
>DAOWGG010000098.1 GCA_030637565.1 Candidatus Peregrinibacteria bacterium
CCGCATCGCGACGATCTCATTTTCCTTTGCAACGATCGCGACATGGCCTCCTTCGCTTCCCGTGGGGAATGGCGGAGCCTGGTTCTCACCCTCAAATTCTCGGAAATCGACCTTTTAAAAGAATCGAAAGGCTTCTATCCCATCCTACTTCTCGACGACGTCTTTTCCGAACTCGACGACAGCCGTCAGAAAGTCCTTTTCAACGTTCTTAAAAACACTCAAACCTTTATCACCACAACGCATCGGGAGTTTTTGGATGTGATTGAGGGAGAAAAGACGGTTTATGGAGTTGAGGAGGGGGAAGTTTTGGTTTAATGTTTTTTTTAGAAAAGTTTTAATATTATTTCATATTTGGTCTGTATAATTAAGTTTCGCCATTTAATACTTAGATCACGTGAAACTTTTCTTAAGCAGCTTCAATTGTCCCCAAGCCCCCACCAACACTTATCAAGAATTCTTAACTCCAGCCGAAGAGGATAGAATGGTTTTTTGCCTTGAGGAATGGGAATGGAAGAGGGGGTGAATACTAATTTTAAGTTTTTTAATGAAAATTTTATAAATCGTTAACGTTTGTCCTGTATTGTTGAAGATAAATTAATATCCTAAATATTGAATTTATGGCTGAATATTGTATGAACAGAAGACACCAAATAAATGGTGATCATGAAATTCATGTGCTAAATGCCACTTGTCCTCTTTTACCTGAAACCCAAAACCGTTTGTCACTAGGTAAGCATAGCTCTTGCCATGAAGCATTGCAGGTGGCTAAGGAGCATAATTCCAGAGCCGATGGATGTGCTCATTGCTGTGATGAATGTCATAAGTCTTGATCCAGGCTATGTTTATTTGAATAAAAATAAATTAAATAACTCAAATTTATGCCCACTGAAAATCAAATAAAACAACTTTTCAATAGATTAAAAGCATATAAAACGAGGTATCTGCGAAAGCGATATGCTGATTTAGATGAATCCGCGACACGATTGATGATCAATAGTTTTTTAACTGAAGTACTTGGATACACAGAGCTGGAAGAAATCAAAACAGAATATAGAATTCGTGGAGAATATGCCGATTACGTTATTCAGCTCGAAAGAAAGAAACGTTTTGTAATTGAGGTAAAAGCGGTACAACTGGATCTGTCTGAAAAGCATTTACGTCAAAGTGTAAATTACGCGGCCAACGAGGGGATTGACTGGGTCATACTTACCAATGGAAAACAAATTGATCTATATAGAGTTATTTTCGCTAAGCCAATATTCACCAAGAAGATATTCAGTTACGATTTATCGGATATAAAAGAACTGAAGAAATCGGTGGAATTTTTATTCTATTTAACCAAAAGAAGTGTTTTAAAAAATGAACTGGAGCATTTCTGGAAACGTTTCCAGGCATTAGAACCAGGTCCTCTTTCTAAGAACCTCTATTCAATAGATGTAATTCGCTTTCTTAAAAGAACCTTAAAAAAGAAAACTGGTTTGTATTTCAATGAAAATGACATTTTGGACTCTGTGCATCAGATCATTACAAAAAAGATTGAGTCCACGAAGCCGAAGAGTCCGTTGAATAATGGGAAGAAGTGATGATGCTTAAGAGTATAAAATGATTTTATAACTATAATTTCAAATATGAAAAAAACATTAATAACTTTATTATTTGCCCTATCAGCAACTTTACTGTTCAGCCAAACAACCATCGCTCATCCAGGTAATACTGCATCAGATGGGTGTCACTATTGTCGGACGAATTGTAGCAGTTGGGGTTACACTTATGGTGCCCGCCATTGTCATGGTGGTGGCAGTAGTTATACCCCCAGTTATTCTCTTCCGTCTTATTCAGCTCCATCAGTTCCATCAACCCCTTCATGCCCATTCAATTCATACTACAGCTATTTAGACAGCGCCTGTACGTGTAATTTCGGTTATATTAATATAAATGGGTTTTGTAAAAACGCAGACATTTACTGTCATGATGAATTGGGCTACAACTCAGATTACAGTTCGCTGAGCAAGAGTTGTGAGTGTGATTACGGTTACTATATTTATAATGGACAATGCACTTCAACCAACAATATCTGCAAAGCTAAATATGGCTATAACTCGGAATCCACTTACGATGATAAATGTCAGTGTAAGAGCGGTTATGTGTGGAATTCAGCTGGCACCGCCTGTGTCTATTCTCAGATATCGACCGATGACACCTACATTAACTCCTCTATTTTGCTGGAACAACTATTAGATGAATACAATGCTCAGGATAAATGCGGTCAAAATTCTGAACCATCAAGTGATGGCAAATGCCTATGTGAAGAGGGTTATGAATGGGCGAGTGCTGACCCCAGTGATCTTGATTGTGTTGAGGAAAAAATAACCTGTGGCACCAATCAATCTCTTGGGAACGACGATAAATGCTATTGCAACAGCGGATATTTTTGGAGTGAGGATAATAAAAAATGTGTGACAAAAACTAATTGGTGTAGAGAGGAATATGGAATCTATTCTTACTTTAATACGAGTAAAAGCTCATGTGCTTGCAAAAGCGGATATGAATTTGATAGCGATGCATCTAGGTGTATTGAGAGAGCTGAGCCAGTGGAAGTGTCATCTAATGATTCTGAATCTGATTTAAGTGGAAAATACGATTACTATAAAATTCGTAAACAAATTGGCTGTCGCGATAGAGATCCTCAAGATGCCCGATGCTTTTGGAAAAGAATTGATTTGGTTTACGCCAAAGAAATGCTTGGAAAAACTGATATTGATGATGTGATTAATGAGAGCGACGTTAATCGTATATCTTATAAAATCGGAGTTCAGGAAAGAAGGTATGCCATGTATTGCGAAGACGCCACAGAGCCCGCTCGGTATTGTAGTGCTTTGGGGAAGCTTGTTGAGAGAGGGAAGTATTTTTTAAATAAATAGATTAATTTAAACTTTTATATTTTTTAATTTTATAAATTATGGAAAGACAATCTGTAGACTCATCAAATCTTGCCTCAGTTGGCTATGATGACAAAAATCAAATACTCGAGATCGAGTTTAATAGTGGTTCCATTTATCAGTACTCCAATGTTCCACAGGGTGTGTATAGTGGGCTAATGTCAGCAGAATCACATGGTGGATACTTTTCTGCCCATATTCGAAATAAATACGATTA
>DAOWGG010000069.1 GCA_030637565.1 Candidatus Peregrinibacteria bacterium
GAATTAAAAGCAAAAAATATACCCGAAGTAGGCGACATTGTTACAAGGGCAAACGCTCGAATTACAAGCAATCCCGATATTGCAGCCAAAATAGGAACCTTCAAAAATCCATTGGACGGACCGGGAACGCCTAATACAAGGGAGCCTGATCCTTTATTTTATCAAAATTTAATAGATCGACTAGAGGAATTTAACGACGAAATTGATCTATCCGTACGACAACTTGATTCAGATCAATCAACTGAAAAAGCGATAAAAAAAGAATTAAGAGAAGTGCATCAAGCACACTTAAAAGAAAGAATTGCCTTAGTTAAATTGCAATATCGAAGAGAAAATGAAAAAGAAAGAATTGCTGGAGTCGAAAAAGAATTCACTCGTTCAGACCTGTCAAAAAACCGTCAGCATGTAATGGAACTAGCGATGCGAAAGTTTCAAAAAGCCATGCAAATTGTAGATTCCCCCTTTGATGGACATGAAGACTTTCATCGAAATTTAAATCCAGCCGTTCGTCGAGCGATGATCGCTACCGTATATCGCAACGGAACAAGCCGATATTTAACTTCCGGAGAATATGTTGAAAGCCGTGCCCCCGAATATCAATGGATGTTCAGCAAATTAGCCCAATCAAAATATTTCGATCGAAGCAATAAAGAACGATTTTTAGACCCCGAACAACGTGAGTTCTTACAATTAGCTCATATTGCAAATACAGCAATGTTAAGTAAGCAATATATCGAGAATGAATTGATTGCCCCATGGGAAACGGGTGAATTAAAGCCTAAATTAGATCAATTAAAAATTGATTTAGCACAACCTGTTGCTAGCAGAGATCAAGCCACAAAAGATAGTATTAAAGCAACAATCCAAGAAATTGGGAGATACACCCGAACAACCGTTGATGAAAATAATGCATTAACAGTTTTTGATGAATTAAAAAAAGAAGCCGCTACGTGGAGCAGTTATCGTGAAGAAGCGGAAGCCTTAATGCTCAAACCTGATCGTCAAAAAATTCGGGATTTTATTGAAAAAACAAAAACCTCAACCGCCCCATTAATGCATGGCATCAGCAATGAAGAACTGATGAAAGGGCATGCCACCTTTATGGAAACGGTTGATTTAAACTACAATGCTTTAGATTTAAAAGAAAAAAGCACTGGAAACTATTTAGAGCGTGTTGGAATCAATCCCGAGGGAGTCTATCAAGCCTATTTAATGTATCGAAAAGATCACGAAGAAATGAAAGTGGATCAATGGGATAATCACCTATTAAATAAAGGGGGAACCGATAATTTAACTGAAATGTTCCGCGCTATTCTGCCCGATAGCAGTATATATAAAGGAAAGGAGGATTTCTTAGCAACATTCAGCACATTGCATGGATTTGATCTAGAAACCAACGACGAAACCTTAGGCAAAGATCAAGCGGTCGCCTTGGCAATATATAAAACGTTAAAATTAGAAATGGAGCGTCGTGAAAAAATGGCTTCATTAACCATTCAGGGAAACCAAGCTGCATTAGACAAGCTAAGAGGAAAAACATTTGGAGACAAAGTGACTGAATATGGACGCGGTGTCTTTGATATGTTGGTTGGGCCTGGTAGAAGCTTAAGTGAACGAGCCGCAGGTGCTGTCATTTTAATTGCCGCCTTTAAATTGGCACAAAAAGCTTGGAAAGGAGACACTAAAACAGGAAAATTTCTTCAAGTGGCTCTTATGGCAGCTGCAGGTGAAATTGCGCTTAAAAAATTAACCGGTGAAGGGCTAACCGATAAAATAAGACTTTCAGGGGTCGCTGAAGCACTCTCTGGAACCTATGAAGATGTTCTTTTGGATCGTGCAAAAGATCGATTCGAACAAGAAAAAATTACAGAAACAGAACACGCTGCTACCTTAATGGAATTAAGAGATGTTCCATTTAACAAATTAATGGAATGGTACGACGCTACCGATATTGATGGTAACCCATTACCTGGAAAAGAACGCACTAAATTACCACGTCAAATCAGTATTTATAATATTTTGCCTGGAAAAGTAGGGGGTAATAAAAAAGTAAGAGCACAACGAATTATAAAACGAACAGTGGAAAACTTTTTCGCCTACGTAGGAAATAAAGAAGATGGCGATGCTGGACGCGGACGAGATGTATTAAACGAAATGTGGATACAGGGAATTGAGAAAGAAAAGTTTGACGCTGATAGCGCTGAATTTGCCCGAAGAGGTCTACCTCCACAATTAATAGAATCCTTACGAAGCAATCCACGTTCAATGACATGGCAAATGGTCATGCAGGCTGAAATTCGCCCTGCTGATGTTGAAAAAGTGAAAGGTAAAAAACCATTACAACAAGTGGCTGATTATCTCAGTGGAAAAGCCCATGATCTTGAACGATGGAGCCGAAACGATATTGAACAACCTGTGGGCGCTACAGCAATTGCTTTCTGGGGAAATGTCACCGAAAGCTATGTACCAAAAATTCAAAACTTCCTTGTTGAAATGGGTGAAAAAGGAGGAAGAGAGCTCACTTATTATAAAAACAAAGCAGAATTAACGTACAACGAACACAAAATAACCATTCGTCGTGTCGGAGCTCAGCACTGGGAGCTAATTACCGAAGGGGTAAAACTGCCATTCCAAGTTTTATATGCTGCCGATCAATTTGTAGTGCCTTTGCTCAATACAAAAATGCGCCAAATGCGTGAAATATTTAGACCAGATACGCTCACATTCTTAGACGAACCTTTGAGCGCAGATGATATTATGTCACCCATTGTATTAAGTGAAATGCGTAGCTTAAAAACGGTCGAAAGCCCTCTCGCTTATTTATTCATGAGTGAAGCAAAAAACCCTCAAGGAAAATATTTTGGAAGATACCAAGCCTCATTCCATGAAGCTTTTGGAAAAATGGACAAGTACACAGAAACTGAAGATAAAATAGGAAATCAAACAGATAGAATTGGTTATCATATTGGTGAAACGACTATCGAAGACCTGCAAAATTCTGGAATTAAAACGGAAGGAAAAAGCACTGAAGAACTGCTTTCGGAACTACAAATTCATGCTCATAAAGAAGCAGTGGAAATGTTTAGGAAACAACACCCTGAATTAACCCGAGAACAAGTTGTAAAATATATGTATCCTATTCACGTTTATGCTCAAACCGCAGAAACAGGAAGCAGGAAACCAACCAGATTATATACATTTTGGAGAATGCCACTACCGGAAAGTCGAGAATTTATGCTAAAAGAAGCTGAACGTTGGCCTGATTATATGGACCCAAACAAACACAAAGACCGACCACCATTTATTGTAGACCCAGAAAAAGGAATCGCTGCGAATTTAGTAAAAGCATTTGGTTTACGAAGCCCTGCTTTACGTCGTTCATTTGATTACATGACCTCGATTTTAGTTGCTCAATCATTAAGATTGTATTTAGGGATTGCAGATAAATTAACCGACGCCGCTGGCGGTATTGCCAAAGTCTTTGATGCAAAAGCAGTAAAAAAGAACCCTAAGAAATATCAGTGGCTTGAGGAACTAGGTGAAATGGAGGAACCAAGAAAGCAACAACTTGATGAATGGCTAGGAAGTGCTGGAAATACTGGATTAGCCCTCTCTGATTTCTATAAAAAGAAAAAGAATGCTGATCTATATCAAGGAGCATTGGATGAAGCCATTAAAAACCCTGGTGAACCAAAAATAGACTTGGAAAGTGTCACGGGTTGGATTGGATCTCGGAAAAACAAAGAATTCCCAATAGAACTACCAATAGAATAACGAAATTGGAATCTTAGACTTATTTGAAAATTGAGGCATTTTTGAGGCTCTCACTCGCACTTGAGACTGCGAACGAAGTTCGCCCATAGACCATTGACATATCGGTAAAAATTTGCTATTAAGGAGCTGTAATGACCGCTTCCACCCAAACCAAGGCAGGAACGGTTTTTTACGATACTTCACTTTATCATTTTGAACCCTGTGAAAAAGCCCCTTCTTCATCACCCCGACTCCACCCCTGAATTACTATTGACTTTTTAACAAAAGTATGGTTAAATAATATATACTTGTCCCAATCTCCTCACTGTCCCCCTGACAAGGGGAAACCCGATAAAATCGGGCAGGGGTTTGCTCCTTCACAACAACGCAATAAATAGTAAGGAAAAATTTGCTCAATCATCTCCGTAAAAAGAGTGTGGTGGGCAAATCAATTCCTTGCTATCTGTCAGACGGTTAAATGGTTACTTTTTCTGATCACACTGATCACTTGGTCATTAAAAATAACCATTTAACCAATCAACC
>DAOWGG010000065.1 GCA_030637565.1 Candidatus Peregrinibacteria bacterium
GTTGGCACGCCTTGTGCATAATTCTTCCTGTTCCTTTTTGGGCATAATGTTGATTTTGAATTCTTGATCAACGATTTTTTTGTATGCTTTCATGATTGATTCGTGATCCATAGCTCCAATATTGTTCATATTGAAAACGCCCGTTTGCTTCATTTCCATTAGTTGTATAGCAGCGGGAATGAAATCTTCAATTACAGTGCATGAGTTTTTAATGTTGATCATTTTTGGATATCTGAGGAGCTTATCGATTAAATTTTTAGGATGAGATCTCCCGAGAATGGGTATGCGCACTCGTAACTGTAGAACATTTGGAAATTCTTTAAGTATTTCTTCTGAATGAACGCGTGATCGACTATAAAGTGATCCAACATAGTTTGGCTTATCGTCTTCGGTAAATCCTCCTTTTTTTGGTCCATCGTAAACACATCCACTGGCCATTTGAACTAAATAGGTGCCAAACTCAGCGGCTACCGTTGCAATGTTAATGCTCCCAGCGACATTAACACTAAATGTTTCACTGGGGTGATCTTCGCACCAGTCTACATTTGGATACCCTGTGATACCGGTTGCATTGATAATGATATCTGGCCTTGTTTTGTAAACGGTTTTTTCCACCTCTGTATGATTCCGAATCTCAATTCGTGGTGTGAAAACTTTGTATCCCGCTTTTTTAAGTGGCGCTTTAAAGTGTGACCCAATGAAGCCTGTGGAGCCGAGTAATAATATTTTTTTCATAACAATCTTTTTATTTATCGTTCATTACTATACTGCGAATGTTCTTTAAAAAAAAGATATTTCTCTTCCATTAAAAAAAGCGTTCGAAGTTTCCTTCGAACGCTTTTGGATGATTCTGACTTAGTATCCTCCTTCGTCGTAATAATCTTCAACTTCGTCTGTGTATTCTTCATAAACTCCATCTCCATTTTCTATATCATCAATACACAAAGCTTTTGAGATTCCAATTGTAATGTTTTCGCAGATGCTTGAATCTTTTTTTAGCCCTGCTATTTCCATGTAACATCCTGACTGCATCATCTCATCGTCAATGGTTGCGCAGTGTTTTTCGTCGAGTGTTTCTTCTGCTACACCAATTCGGCAGCCTGCTTGAATAAGAGCATTGTCCGCGGATACTTTGTCACAAAGTTTAATATCTTTTTTTATTGTTGCTTCCTCCGCCCAGCAAGTGTCGATACACATTCCTTTAGATAAAAGCCCGTTTCCTTCTTGGAATACTTCACAACCTGCCAAGCATTCTTTTAATTCACTTTTTCTAGTTGAATCTTCTTTCTGGCTTCCTAGCTCCTTCATTGCAGAAGAGGACGTTGGAATGTCAGTTTTTTTGGAAGTTGATGTTCCTCCGCAACCTACTAATAATAAAATGCTGAGTAGCATTGTGATGAAAAAAGTTTTCTTCATAGTCTTGGTGTAAAAAAAATAAAGCCATCAATGATTGATGGGTGGAGGGAGATGATTTAAGGTGGTGGGTCAGCCGGGACTCGAACCCGGGACCAAAAGCTTAAAAGGCTTCTGCTCTACCAACTGAGCTACTGACCCTCAAAAAAAGCTTGTCTATATTACGTTTCCCCCTTTAAAAAGTCAAACTTTTTTAATCCTCTTCTCCAAAGAAGCTCGAAACAACAAATGCGATGGCAGGAAGTGAGAACCACATATTATAATTATTGATCATCAATCGAACGAGTTTTGATTGTTGGTAAATCTCCAATATGGCGTCGTTCATGATCAAGCTGCTTTCCTGAACCAGTGAGGCTCCTGAGGCGTAAATTAAAACGGTACTAGTGATCAATCCAGCGCTTAAAACACCGTAAGCTAAAGAAAGGGTGATTCGCATCATAATTGAATCGGAGCGCGATATGTTGATGTTGAATTTCCCCCTTGTGGTGATCAGTACGATGGAAAGAATGAAGATGACAATCTTCAGTAGAATTAATGAGTTCTCGCCGCTACTTTGTTCCATTACTCGAATGATCGGACTTTGCCCTAAGAAGTATCGTTCAATCAAATTCCCGATTCCGTCGGCAGCAAGAATAGCAATGTAGGAGCTGATAATTATTTTTATACTCTGATTACGCCCAATAATAAAAGTATAGGCGATAATAACCGTAAAGAAGACAATAACCAGTAGGTCCCAACTCAGACTTATTTCCATTTTTTATTTTTAGTTTTCACTTAGCTGAATTATACGATGAACAGTTTTTTTATGCAAACTAAAAAATCTTGCGTTCGCCCATTAAAAACGGTAACGTATTTTCGCACAAAACGTGTCACCAGAGCTCAGTTGGATAGAGCGCAGGACTCATAAGCCTGAGGTCGGTGGTTCAAATCCACCTGGTGACACCATTTTAGTCTTCGAAAATGTTTGATTGTAGCGATATTAAATCAAGGGTGTATTAGTAGAGAATGATAACTTTGTGTGAATTGTAAATTCAAATGGTATAATTGATTTACTTCATTTAATAACATAAGGCTACTTTGCAAGATACGAATTCTGAATACCATCGTTTTGTTAATTATTATCATACCAATAAAGATAAGCTCTTCACTTATTTGATGTATCGATTGGGGTTTGATAGGACATTTGCCGAAAACTTAATGATGGATGTTTTTTTGAAGGCTTATAAGCAATTGGATCAATTTAATTCTCAGGAAGATTCCTTTCAAATATGGCTTTTTACGCTGACACATGATCATTTAGAAAATCATTTGAATGGACGGAAGAAAAAAACTATGTCTTTGAAAAAATGGAAAAAAGAGCATTCTACCGAGGTTGATGAAGTGGAATATCAAATGTCTGAACATGTTGAAAATAAGCAGGTTCAGTATCTTTTTGTACTATTAAAAGAAGAAGATCGTGAACTTATTGCTTTGAGATATTTACAAGGTTTAAAACTGAAAGAAATATCAAAAATTACGGGGAAAAAGGAAGAGACTATTGATAGTAAATTGTCGCATGCTTTAGAACAGTTGTCTGAACTTTATAAAAGAGTTTATCTTAAAAAATAAAATTTCTTGTAATGTAATTGGTTTAGGTGTGTATCCAATAATGAAGCAATCTAAATATTATGAAACAATTTAATTTTACTAATAAAATCAAAGCTTTATTAAGCTCAAATAAATTAGAGCAGTTTAAAGTAAATTCAGAATTTGATGATCGTTTATTGGGAGCTGTTCAAAAACATGAATTCGGTCAATTGACTGAAAAAGCGCCTTCTTATTTTGAAATTTTGGCACAAACTATTTTGAATGCTTCTAGAAAATATGCTGTTGTCATGACAGCTATTGTATTGATGGCTTTAGGGGGGGCATTTTATTACATTCAAAATTCTTATGTATATCACCTTAATAAAACCAAGTCTGCTTTAGCTCAGCTTGAAATTGTGCTTGAGGGTAGTCGTTATCAAAGTTTTTTAATTCTTACTGCTTATGCGGAAGGTGAAGGGTTAAACATTGATGAGGAGAAGGTTTCTGATCTGACTGAAGAAATAGTGGAAGAGACAGAA
>DAOWGG010000130.1 GCA_030637565.1 Candidatus Peregrinibacteria bacterium
CTATGCTTTTGGGTCCCACCCCACAGAATACCCCCCTCCTTCCTCAAGACCTCCTCGCATTCTGCGTGGACCCCGTTCTAAACTCCAGCCTGCGAATTTTTCTCCGTTTTACTATGAAGTCTTCTTCGGCTTACCTTATTATATATGCCTAAAAATAATTAAAAAATCATTTTTTTTTCTGTCAATTTGTTTTCTCCCTAGGGAGACTTAGATTATTGACGCTGGATTAGAGTGTTTGATATAATGGAGTAAAGTAATTATTAACAAACATAAAAAATGAAGAACTTAATCAAAAAAACAACTGGTGCTCTTGCTATGGCACTCTTTGCTGTAAATAACGCTTTCGCTCAAGGAGGTGCTTTCTTTGACAATCCAAGTGGAGGTGCTGCTCCAAACGTAGCCGCTCAAGGAACATTGGGTCAAAATATCACCACTGTTATTAACTACTTCCTCGGACTACTTGGTCTTGTGGCTGTTGCCTTTCTTATTTACGCTGGTGTTCTTATGGTAACTGCTGGTGGAAATGATGAACAAGTTACTAAAGCTCGAAAAGTAATTATGTACTCAGTAGTGGGTATCGTAATCATTCTTCTTTCTTACACAATCGTTACCTTCGTTACCAGCGCACTTGGGTAATCCAATCTTACAATCCAAAAACCCCGCACCATTCGGTGCGGGGTTTTTTAGTTATCTAAGTTAAATATCCATTAAGGGCTGGTCCTTCGGCAATGCAATTCCCTCTTCTATTTTTTTCTCCTCAACATCCTTCACTACAATATGCTCTGGTAAAACTTCGACAACACTTTTGTAGGAGAATGCCCTCTTGTTAAATCTAAAACCTATAAAGTTTTTTTGAGTATAAAGATTGTTTAAGCGTAATTTTTTGGTATCAAAATCCAAATCTTCAACTCGGCCCAACACCTCCCCTTCTTCATTTTTAATCATCGCCCCCATAAATAAACACTTTCTTTCTAATATTTCAGCTATTTTAATAATTTCATCTGCTTCTGAAATTTCATTATCACCTTTTATATAAATATTTTTTTTCCATTCCAAAATTGAGTCACTATGAATCACTCCATTGGCAAGTGGAACCGTTAAGGGCTTAACCCAGAATCCTTCAATTCTACCTGTGTCAGGGTGAATAATAATATCCTGAAGTAAAGCCAGAACAGATCCGTCATCCTGATCCATAACTTTACTGCCAATGATTTGATTAAAAGAACGCATCATCGGATAAAAGAATAAGTGGTTTTAAGTTGATTGGCAAAGTTTTTTCTTTTAATGTTGTTATTGCTGTATTGCTTCAATAGGATCCCGTGTACGGAACGCGTTACTAGCCACCTTAGCTCAGTCGGTAGAGCGACGCACTCGTAACGCGTAGGTCGCCGGTTCAATCCCGGCAGGTGGCTCCAGTTTAAAGTGCCTTGATTTAGTCAAATTTGCTATAATTGATCTATCCAATAATTTAAAAAAATATGCGTAAAAAATTAGCACTTATATTCGGCACTCCAATCGCAATCGCCTTAGTATTAGTGGCTATTTATTATTCAAAAATTCAGAATAATATTAAACCTATCACTTCCCCTGCAAATGTGGCGGAAGAAAAAGCTGATGAGGTTAAGACCATTGAAGGATGGAGTGTATATAAACATCCAACCGAAGGGTTTACGATCAACCTTCCTCACGGATCTCAAGCCTCCCTTTTTGATGATGGTCTGATCATTACTTCCGACCCCATCGATACTCCTGTCCCTTCAATGAAAATCGTAATCGAAAAGAAGCATGATGACGAGTATGAGGATTTAAGAAATATGTCTCAACTATCAAATATAGAAATTAATGGAATAAAGGGCAGGCTTAGAATCGATAAATACGAAGCGGATGAAATGGGACCAGAGATGACATGTACAACTTATCGACTAGAGCATGACGGCATGTTTTATTCCCTTTTTACGTGGGAATGTCTGGATTGGAAGTACTTTGAAGATGTGGTGAAGAGCTTTCAGATTCCCTTAAAAAAATAATTCAAAAAACACTTAAAATAAGCTATATTACTTTTGTTGTCGGGGAGTAGTTCAGTTGGCTAGAATGCACGGCTGGGGGTCGTGTGGTCGCAGGTTCGAGTCCTGTCTCCCCGACCATTAAATAATTTTTTAATTATGGCAAAACCCTTTAAAAACGCTAGAAAAATTTGTACTGTTCTAACAATTATCGCTCTTTTGGGAGCGTTGATAGGAATTAAAACTCAAATCCCTCTCATTACTATTATTGCTCTTTTGCCGACGGTGGTTTACGAAGTCTATCGAACCGAGGGTGAATCGACGAAGTGGGCCTCTCGAGGACTTTTGGCAGCATTTATTGCTGAAGCGATTTTCATCTACAAAAACATCAGCTTCGACCTAGCTCAATATCTCGATCGCTCTAATGAATTCATAAAAGGCTATAAAGTTCCCCTTGGTGACGTTAAGGTGGTTGCTCCAGCGATTATGGCAATTTTGGCTATTTTGCTTTTCAAGCGAACAAGGGGGAGATACACCAAATGGCTTTCCGTTGTTATTATTATCGGAGCTTTTGCGATTGTTTATAGTTTGGATTCAGAGATTTTCAATGCCTACCTTAAAATTGGTGTTAACGAAGCAATCGATCAATTGAATTAATTATTCGAATCATGACGATTGGCCTTAACCCAGTATCTCATCATTTTGACGACCTCCATTTTTGTAATAATTAACTTCTCCATCCTTTTACTCTCTTGTCCTGACGTTGCCTCTAGGGCAAAATCACCTTCATGAACATTGGGTCTTTTTTGGCTCGACATAGTTAATTAAGGAATTGAAGTGATAACTGCGGATACTCCCCCTCCCCTTCCCATCTTTTTTGACTGATTCCAAAATCCTCATATTCCTCAAATTCGATTCCAACTTCCTCAAGCCTTAAGGGATTTTGTGAATCAACCCCTGTCTCTAAAAATAGAAATGAATTTTCTCGATTGGGCTGGTAAAATCCATTAAAAATATCGGGAAACATACCCATTCGACCTCTAATGACCCCCTCTGGAAAATCATCTATTTCATTCATCGATTTCCCCAACACTTCAACAAAAGGATCTCCGTTTCTCTCGTACTTATATCGAGCCATGATTTCATTTGGGTCTAACCCGAAATCGCTGCGTGATAAATCAATGGGGGGTGTGTTTCTTCCAATGGTTTCACTGACCCAAAAATCGGGCCGTCTTGCCTCAAAGAGCATTTTAAATAAACTATCCCCCAACGCATCTCCTTGAATCACCGCATAATTTTCATCTCCTAGCAATCGTGTTAATGGATTTCGTGATTGAGCCACTGCTCTTTCAACTCTTTCGATTCCTGTACAAAAAACATCTCCTATTCCTTTTCTTTTGGCAGCAATTGCCATGGCTGGCATTAAAATTCCCGTTCCGCATCCGATATCAAGACCAATAAAGCCTTCCCTTGCTTTAAATCGATCACTAAAGGCAATTTCTTTAAAAACCGCTGAGGTTTGCCTTATGTCCGATAGACAATTCATCGAAAAGTTATCATCACCTAATTCCGATTTAGCTTTTTCAAGCTTGATTGCATTTCCCAAGTTAACAAGATAGGCAATTTTCCTTCGAATAACTTGTATAGAATCCCCTTTTACACTGAGATACTCAGCGGTGTATTTGATGACTAAATTTAAAATCAGCTCATTCACCTCTTCCCGATCTACATCGAAAGAAAGCCTTGGATCGCATAGCTTTTCAAAATCCTCTTCCATTGGAGAATTAGTATAATACGCTTCTAAATTTTTCATGGGCAACTTTTTCTTGGGGTTTAATATAGCTGATTTTAATTTTTTGTCAATCATTCCTCAATTTCCCATTGCTTTTATCTTAGAAAAAGATAGAATAATTTTGCTTAATAGGAATAATTCCTAATAATGAACAAATTGCCTCAAAAAACTCGGCTTACTCAACAGCGAAAAACCATTTTAGATATTGTGAAATCGACCTGTTATCACCCAACTGCAGAGCAGATTTTTAAGCTGGTTAAAAAGCAACTCCCTAAAATCAGTGTCGGAACAGTTTATCGAAATCTGGATGTTTTAGCGGATCAGAAACTCATTAAGCGCATCGATATTCCTGGGGAGCCAACTCGCTTTGATGCTGAGCTGAAAAATAAGGCCTATTTTGTCTGTAAGAACAAGGGGTCTATTTACGATCTTAAAATCGATTCTGAAAAACTTAAAAGCTTAGTTAACTGTGACTGCATTGATAAAATCGATGACTTTCATATTTTATTATTCGGAACTTCTAAAGACTGTCCATCCGAAAAAGGCCTTCGAAAAGGTCAACTTAAGCGTTAATAACTTAAATTTTAATCCATGCTAGAAATTAAAAATCTCCATGTATCGATCGATGATAAACCCGTTCTAAATGGGGTTGATCTCAAAATCAATTCTGGCGAAGTGCATGCCATGATGGGACCTAATGGTGCTGGAAAAAGTACGCTCACTAATGTGATTATGGGGCACCCAAAATACACCATTACTCAAGGTGACATTCTATTCAATGGGAAAAGTATTCTCGATCTTGAACCTCATGAGCGATCACTGATGGGATTATTTTTAGCCTTTCAGCACCCGAAAGAAATTGGAGGAATCACACTTGAGGAATTCTTGCTCGCCGCCTACCGCGCTAAGCAGAAACACCTTCATCCTGACAATCCTCCTGTTTTGGTTTTTCGGTTTAAAAAAATGCTCAAAGAATTGATGGAAAAATTTAAAATGGAGAAAAAATTTGCCAGCCGATATCTCAATCAAGGATTTTCTGGTGGTGAGAAAAAGAAATCAGAAATGCTTCAAATGGCAGTCTTAAAGCCAAGCCTTGCCATTATGGATGAAACCGATTCTGGATTGGATGTAGACGCCCTCAAAGCCGTTTGTGATGGCATTCAGCAAGTTCAAAGAGATTCCGAAAAGCCAATGGGAGTTTTAATGATCACTCATTATCAAAGAATATTAAAACACCTAGAACCCGATCATGTTCACGTTTTAAAAGATGGAAAAATTATTCAATCGGGTGGTAAAGAATTTGCGCATGAACTGGAAAAGAATGGTTATGAAAACTTATAATTACTAATTACGAATTACAAATTACTAATTACGAATTAAAGTCATCAAAGGATACTGAGAAGGAAGCGATATTCGCTGGGCTTTCTCGTGAAATTTTTGATTCTAAAAATAATCAGGATTATATTAAAAAATTCAGTAAGGGAATCAACCGTGAATTGGTGGAATTTATTTCAAAAGATAAAAATGAACCCGATTGGATGCTCGCTCATCGACTGAGAGCCTTCGACCATTTCAACAATATGCCAATGCCCACCTGGGGACCCGACTTAAGTGTTCTGAATTTTGATGAAATCTGTTTTTTTGCCAAAGCAGCCGATAAAAAAGGTGGCTTTGATAGTTGGGAAGAGGTTCCACAAGAAATTAAATACACCTTTGAGCGACTGGGTATCCCCGAAGCGGAACGCGCTGTGTTGGCAGGGGTGGGCGCTCAATACGAGAGCGAAGCGATTTATCACTCGCTGGAAAAAGAGCTGTCTGACTTGGGAGTTATTTTTACCGATCTAGACGTCGCTGTTCATGAGCATCCGGAGTTGGTGAAAAAATATTTTATGAAATGTGTTCCTGCCAATGATCATAAATTCGCGGCGCTGCACGGCGCAGTTTGGAGCGGCGGAACTTTTCTTTACATTCCAAAAGGAGTGGAAGTTAAGAAGCCTCTTCAGTCTTACTTCCGCATGAATGCGATCAATATGGGACAGTTTGAACATACTCTGATTATTATTGAAGACGGAGCCACTGGTCATTATATTGAAGGCTGCAGTGCACCCAAATATGGGTCTCAAGCCCTTCATGCGGGTTGCGTGGAAGTATTTGTCGGTGAAGGATCGAAGTTTCGCTATTCCTCGGTGGAAAACTGGAGTCGAGACACCTATAACTTGAATACCAAACGAGCTATTATCGAAAAGGACGCCACGATGGAATGGGTGGGTGGGAATATGGGTAGCGGAGTCACCATGCTTTACCCCTGCTCTATTCTAAAGGGTGATGGAGCACGCGCCGATCACCTGGGAATTGCCTTTGCGAACGAAGGGCAGACTCAAGACACGGGTGCTAAAATCTTCCACATTGGCAAAAATACAAGCTCAAAAGTTACGATGAAGTCTTTGAGTAAAGGAGGGGGTACTTCGATTTATCGAGGCGAACTTCATGTTGCTAAAACCGCTGACAACGCTATTTCTCAGGTGGAATGTGATGCTTTAATACTCGATCCGATTTCAGCCTCTGACACCATTCCGAATATTAAGGTGAATAATCAAACCGCCACTATTAATCACGAGGCTCGTGTTGGGCGTTTGAATGAAGAAGATATTTTTTATCTCACTTCTCGTGGAATCCCCCAAGAGGAAGCGGAAGCGATGATTGTAAATGGTTTTATTGACCCCATTGTTCGTGAGCTACCCATGGAATATGCTGTTGAAATGAATCGACTGATCGAACTCGAAATGGAAGGCTCTGTTGGTTAATACCAACCTTTTTTATTTTTTATTTTTTATTTTTCTTGGATTGTAAGTTTTCATTCATCGTCGGCAATCACCCCTCAAATGTTTCCTTTAAACAAATTTCAGACAATGCCTGCATTCTGACAATTCCTAATCATACAGCTATTCAAGATCCTATTGAGCTAAATTTTAATCATTCCGAGAAAGAACTAGAGTTTTTTCTAACTGTCGAAATGGGAGAGGGTTCCAAAGCAACGATTATTGAACGATTTGAAAATAAAATCACTCAAAACATTTATTATCATCATCAGGTGAATGCAGGCTCAAACAGCTCCTTAAAACTAATCACTTTTCAAAACTTAACGGAGGAATCAAGGCTCACTGAGATTCGCGAAGTAAGGAATGCTAAATCCGCTCATGTTCATCACATCAGCTTTCAACTAGGAGCCAAAAAGATCCGAAGCAGTATAAAGCAAAATGCGCTCGGAAGGTCTGGGGATCTGAATATTGATTTACTTTCCCGCACCCACCTTCAGCAGGATCATCAGTTCAATTTAACCAATATTTTTCAGGCTCAAAATGGCCGTGGCAAGATTCTGGCAAAAGGGATTGCCTTGGATGAATCTAAGTTAACTTTAAATGGAACCATTCAAATCGATCAACAAGGAAGTGGAACGGATACCTATCTAAAGCAAGACTCCTTATTACTCAGCCCATCGGCGACTATTAAAGCCACCCCTGGTCTTAAAATTGATACAAATGATGTAAAAGCCGGTCATGGCGCTTCGGTTATCAACCTGAACGATGAATCTTTATTTTATCTTACCTCTCGTGGAATTGATAAAGCGATGGCTAAAAAAATGATGATTAACGGTTTTGTTGCCGAACAGCTGGATAAGATTAGTGAGTTGCCTGAGCTCAAAAAAACCATTCAAACTCTTATTTAATGAATTACAAAAAAGATTTCCCCATTTTCACAGAGCGCCCCGACCTTATTTATTTTGACAATGGGGCGACGAGCCAAAAGCCACAAGTGGTGATTGATGCGATGTCTGATTTTTATCGTCAGTCTAATTCTAATATCCATCGTGGACCTCATTTTTTAGCAGAAGAAGCGACGATTCTTTACGAAGATGCGCGGCGGACAGTAGCTGACTTTATTGGAGCACGAGATTCAAAAGAAATCATCTTTACCAAAAATGCTACCGAAGCGATTAATTTAATGGCTCATAGCTTTGGCTCTTTGCTTAATGCTGGGGATGTCGTGGTTTTAAGCAAGCTCGAACATCATGCCAACATTGTGCCGTGGCTGCAATTAAAGGAGCGAATTGGGATTGAGCTTCGATATTTTGACATTGCGGAAGATGGTTTTATAAAATTTGATCCTGAACTGATTGATGAAAGAGTGAAGCTCGTTTCGGTTTCTGGCATGAGTAATGCTTTTGGTACGATAACCGATTTACCACCCATTATAAAAGCGGCTCACGAAGTGGGTGCAAAAGTATTGGTGGACGCCGCTCAGCTCGCCGTTCATCGGCCGATCAATGTTCATCAATTGGATATTGATTTTCTGGTGTTCACTGGTCATAAGCTTTATGGCCCCACTGGTATTGGTGTTTTATATGGAAAAGAAGCACTTTTAAATCAAATGCCGCCCTTTTTAGGTGGTGGAGATATGGTTAACGAAGTTACTATCGATCGATTCTCTCCTGCTGAACTGCCTCATAAATTTGAGGCGGGCACGCCGAATATATCGGGTGCCATTGGTCTTAAGGCAGCCATTGATTACGTTAATAAAATTGGCTTTACTAAAATTCAGAAACTCGAGAATGAACTGGCCGATTACTTATTGAAAAAACTAAACGAACTCCCCTACCTTATCGGCCCCAAAGATGGTAAAAACCGTGGTTCGATCGTCGCCTTTCATATTGAAGGCGTTCATCCGCATGATGTTGCTGAAGGCCTTTCCCAGAAAAACATTTGTATTCGAGCGGGTCAACACTGCACTCAACCTTTGCACGATGCCTGCGACCTACCCGCGACAGCTCGCGCCAGTCTCGCTTTCTACAACACCAAGGAAGAAATTGATAGAATGGTGGAGGTTTTGGATGAGATTTATAAATACTTTCACTAATTAGTAATTACTAATTACCAATTACTAATTAAATAAAATGGATATCTACGCTCAAAACATCCTC
>DAOWGG010000150.1 GCA_030637565.1 Candidatus Peregrinibacteria bacterium
AAAGCGATCATTTCTTCGTCTTTTTCAGTGCCCAGAAGCTCTTCAGATTCCTCGATAGTTTTTAAAGCTTTTTCATAACGCTGGATCAGCTCAACAACAGGGCGAAGTTGAGCCCCCTTTTGGCCCAATTTACGAAACAAATCCGGATTCGATGCATTATTCGGATCGGAAAGATCCTTATTCACCTGTTCGTATTCCGCTTTGATTTGAAGTAGTTTATCGAGCATTTTTCGGGTAATAAATAACGATATAATTTATAACAGAAAAATGGGCATGTCGCAACGCTATAACATCACAGCATTTGTAGTATTGATTTTTAGAGAGAATTTTGGTATAATAATAAGATTTAATCAAAAACAAATGCCAGAAGAAACAAATCAAACAGAAGAGATGCAAGAAGACGCTTCTCATCCAGGAGCTAATCACAACAAGCTTGTCCTTACATGGAAAGCCCCTGAATTCATCAATCATCAAAGAAGTAAGCGATGGTTTTGGATGGCAGGAATTCTTGTTCTTATCCTTGTTTTATATGCGCTTTACACCAACTCTGCCACCATGGCGATTGTCTTTGTCGTTCTAGCTGGAGTGTACTACCTCACCCACAATCAGGACCCAAAAATAATCGATATCAAATTAACTGAATTGGGAATTTATGTAGGCGAAAAATTTCACCCATACAATCAAATCAATTCTTTTTGGGTAGTTTACCACCCCCCTTTCGTTCATACACTGAATTTAAGGTTGGGGAATAAGAATTATACGAAAGTGGTGATACAGCTGGATAATCAGAACCCTGTTGAAGTACGGGAAGTACTTGCAAAAGAAATTCCGGAAATTGAAGGTGAAGGAGAATCTTTGGGAGACGCATTAACCCGATTACTACGATTATAAAATGATTTTATTTCTCTTCGATCATCGGGAGCACAAACCCACCTTTCTTTTTATACAAGAGGGAGCTGAGAACGCACCTGTTTTTGAAGGCAAGGAGGCAGAAGCTAAATTCATGGAAACCTTCTTTAGTCCAGAAGAAATAAAAGCATTAACCAAAAAAGGACCTGAAGAAGTAATGAAGTTCGTAGAAGAGAAATTTGAAGAGAAATTTGGAGCAGAACAATACGAAAGTGAAATTGAAAAGCATTTACAGGCTCACATTACCGATTCAGCCACCAGAGAGCGTCTGGTAAAAGATTCGATGGCTCGCTACCAAGCCAAATACCGAGCAGCCATTGCTCAATTCTATCGCCACACAGAAAATGAAATCAGTCATTTTGAAGACTTAATGGAAGAAGTTCAATCCTCCACTGAAAGTGAGCTAGGAAAATTGAGCCAAGCAATTAAAAACACTCAGAAAACCGAATCCACAAAGCCAGAACTACAAAATGTTCCAAATCCTATAGAAAACACCACTCATGTAGGACAATGGCCATTCAAGATACCTCTTGTTGGCCCCTTGTTCGAGCATGTAGATCTGCCGATTGTCTCAATGGCCGTTAAACCCGCTGAATATCGAGAATATCGAGAATTTCAAAGTGAAGCCACCGATCAATTCAGTGAATTTGTAGAAGCTCTAGGAGGTCAATATTTAAATCCAAATTTATTAGAAGCCCATTTAACCGAAGAGGGTTTAGATGAATATAAAAAACTAGCTGGATTAAACTTAATTGGTGATGGATTTCAGGATGGAATGGAAGACTACGTTTCAAAACAGCTTGAAGATATTTTTGAAAACACAAAAGATGCCGATGAGCTCAAGAAACAACTCACATCTCTAAGAGATTATATTGTTGAAAAATACACGACGTATGCCAATGAAGATGGGTTAATTGATTTACATGAACTCAGGAAGCTCAACAGGCAAGCAGGTCGTTTTATCGATTTAACAAGAGAGATAAACAAAACCGATGACCCCGAGCAAATCATCCGAAAGCTGGAAGCCAATCAATTCCTGCAACCCGAAGTGATTGAAAAAGCCACCGAAAGAATGATCGAGCAAATGATAAAAGAGGCCACTAGAAATGGAAACGAAACCCAATTAACGCAATGAGTTGAAGGAAAAACGGGTGAAAGCGATTTAAGCTTCGACCAAGCCAGCGATAAGCTAGAAGAATTAGTGAAAGACCGCGTAGAAAGTGGTGCCGTCGCTTTAACCAGCTTAATAACAGAGCTGAATGAAGCAGTGAATGGAGAAAGAGCCGAGTTTTTGAAAATTCCTGAAACCGATTCAAAAGCAATGAAAGGTTTAGCACTCAAACAACGCGACTTAATTTTAAGTCGTCGTATTGAGCCAAAAAATGTCGATGACCGACTCGTGGCTGAGTTTATGAGTACAGGACTTTCTGGAAGACAAGCAATGCTCGAAAACAAAACGGAAAGAGCCGCTCTTTTTCAGTCCATCCAAAATATCAAAGAGCATTACCCAAAAATTTATAGTGATCGATACCAAAATTCAATTTCAGAAAGAACTGAAATAAGATACAGCGATAATCCAGATGACCCAAGTGGGCACGATAAAATTGCACGACTGCTAGCAATGACCGCCCTAGCCAAAGAGACCGGATGGATTGT
>DAOWGG010000064.1 GCA_030637565.1 Candidatus Peregrinibacteria bacterium
AACATGTTATTAAACGCCGTTATGAAGATTATCGAAGTGATTCTACCCCACCCAACTTGAAAAATAAAATTGTCATTTTAGTGGATGACGGTATCGCCACCGGCTTTACAGCTCTGGCCGCTATTCAGTACATCCGTACCCAAAAACCCAAAAAAATAATTTTGACTGCGCCAATCGCAGCATCCGATTCATACGAAAAACTTAAAGAAGAAGTGGATGAAATAATTTGTTTGAATATCCGTGACGACTTTTATTCTGTGGGGCAGTTTTACGAAACTTTTAATCAAGTGGAAGATGAAGAAGCGAAGAAGCTTTTAAATTTTAGAAATAAAACCGCTCAATAGCCACTCCGTGAACGGAGACGGAGGGGGTAAGTGCAGGAATGATTATTGTATGGAATTCAAAAAAATGCTTAAATGAGGAGTATGAAAGCTTCTTACTTAAAAGGAATTAGTTTTGGGCTCACTTCTGGCATCATTACCACGCTTGGAATGATGGTGGGTTTGTATTCGGGGACTCAATCCAAATTGGCTGTTTTAGGAGGTGTTTTAACCATCGCCATCGCCGATGCTTTTTCGGATGCGCTAGGAATTCATGTTTCTGAAGAGGCAAGCAATAAAACCACTTACAAAGAAGTTTGGGAATCCACTTTTTCCACCTTTGCTGCAAAATTTATATTCGCTATGACCTTTGTTATCCCACTCTTGTTGTTCGATTTGGTTCAGGCGATTTGGGTGAGTATTGGATGGGGATTGTTTTTATTGGGAGCTATCAGTTATTGGATGGCACGAGATCGCAAAGAACCCCCTCTTCATGTAATTGGTGAGCATTGGGGAATTGCCATTTTGGTGATCGCCATCACTCATTTTGTCGGAGAGTGGATTGCGGGAAAATTTGGGGGATTGATTTAAGGAATTACTGTGGTTTTTAAAATGACTTTATAGAATGGCGTTTTTGGATCACTAGAAAGAATTGTGATTTTTTTTCGATATCCCCTTGCCCTAAAAACCCCTTAAAATAATTTGGGTCGTCCAACCGATTACATGAAATTTTTTACTGGCAATATTACGAGCCAGACTTTGCCCCATAACACCCAGTCCGATCAATGCGATGTCGTGTTTTTTCATAACTTACTTTTGAACAAATGAAAGCCAGGTTCGATCGTTCGCTAAAATCGTTCGATGCGCGGCTAAATAGTCTCGAAGTTTTAGATTCCCCTCGTGGTAATGTTTGTGAATTTTTTTAAGCATGATTATTATTTATTTTACTATATTATAGCACTTCTTTTTTATTGGTTGTCTGTACTACATCACAAAGAAATATAGGTTAAAAGAATCCCAATCACCACTGCCATTCCGACCAACAAACTGGGGAAAAGCGCCCACGCAAAAAGAGAGGATATAAAAATACCCACTGCAATAATTGTGACAAATACTGTGGCGATTTTCCAATAAAACGGAGCGGTATAGATCATAGAAGCGGATGAAAAAGCCATAGCAGCTGCTATCCACAAATAAATCGAATGAATATCGATATTAAAAAACCAACTCACCAAAATAGTAGCTGTTAAAACAGCAATAGCCACTAACGACACAATAAGAAATCGCAGAAAGAGTCGATCGTAATTAGGTTTTTTCATATCAACCAAAGGTAAAAGTGAAGGCATTGAGGCTTGGCTCACCTATGATCAATTCTAACGTATGAACGCCTTCATTGCTATCTTTGGAAATGATTTTGTATAAACGCTCTTCATCTACCCACATATACCCATCGTTATCTAAATCCGCTCCATTAAATTCTCCTGGAACCTTTCCATCTCTTAAAACTTTGACTCGAACGGGCTTTTCACCACTTAAAACCATATAAACGTCCTTCGCTAAATAAGGGAAAAAGATTTTAGAATAAGGGGTTTGATTTTGAGCAAATTCCTCATGAATATTCCAATCTCCCTCTAGGTAAAGCTGACTGTCTTCGAGTTTATCGGGTTTTACGAATGACTGAACGCCAAGCTGTCCAACATTTCCGTTGGATAACCTTTCGTTTCGAGAGCCTCCGAAATAAATCTCAGGACTCAGTCGTCCGGATGTACTACGAGCAACAATGTTGTCAGGGTCGACAATACCTGTTGGGATTTGGCTGATATCTAGGCCGAGTTTCGAAGATCGCTCTTTTAGTAACTCCTGAATTTTTTGTTCCGTCTCATCATATCCCCCTTCACCAATATGGTCGTAAACAATAAAGCCATCAATATCGATCAAATATTTCCTTGGCCAGTAACGGTTTTTGTAAGCTCGCCAAGTGCCATAATCGTTGTCTTGAATGACGGGGTATTCAATTCCAAATCGATCAATCGCTTCTTGAACATTGGCCTTTTCTTTTTCAAATTCGAATTCCGGCGTATGAACCCCAACAATTTCAAACCCGTAATCTTTGTACTTTTCGTACCACCCATTTATATAAGGAAGCGTTCGTTGGCAATTGGTACAAGTGTAGGTCCAGAAGTCGACGAGAATAACCCTCTCTCCTATCATTTGTTGAATATTGATTGGTAGGTCATCGGTATTCATAAAACCAGAAGGCTTTAAAATTTCAACTGCTGGTGAGTATTGCTTAGCTTTTTCATCAGCCACTTGAGTTTTATCCAATTCGATAATGGATTCTTCGAGGTTTAATGAATCGATTGGAACTTTTTGACCTTCTAAATAAGCAATTGAAAGGATAATTAATGTCAGGACGATCAATAAGGCAGTTGATTCTTTACGGCTTCTTAATGGATGTTTTTTCATTAGTTCAAAAGTAAGTTATTCAGAATTTCGAAATTAGCGATTCGCGCTAAATTATTTGTAAAAATAAGAATTCCAAGAATGATTAGAATAAAGCCAAAAACAATATTTACAGATTTGAGATACTTACTGTATTTATGGATCCAGCTGCTTGCCTGAGCCGCAAAAAGCCCCATGATCAAGAATGGGATTCCAAGGCCAATTGCGTAAGCAAGCAGAAGCGCAAAAGCCGAACCGGGCTGCGTTGCGGCCAGTGCCAAAACTCCACCCAATACCGCTCCTACACAAGGAGTCCATCCCGCTGCAAAAGCGGCCCCAAAAACAAAGGAAGTTAGATAACGGGATTTGAATTTAGTTTTTACTTGCAACTTGTGCTCACGCTGAAGAAATTTTGGCTTAATCAATCCGACCAAATAAAGCCCAAAGAAAATAATAACTACACCTCCAATGCGTGACATCCAAATCTGGGTGTCGTAGGCTACATCGGAAAGCAGAGTATTAAGCAGTACACCAAGGGCGGCAAAAACGGATGAAAACCCAAGAACAAAAAATAAACTATTCATAAAGATAGGAAGACGTTTATTGCTCGCTTCACTCAAAGAAGACCCTGCTAGATATGAAAGGAATCCAGGAATAATAGGAATAACACAGGGAGCTAAAAAGGATACAATTCCCGCCACAAAAGCAATAAAAATAGTGGTGTCAGAGGTCATAATGAATAAAGGCTATCGAATCAAATTCGTATCAAAACAAACTTATTGTAACAATTTTTCCATTTCCTGTTTGTAGCGTTCACTACTCCAGCTTTTACAAGCTTATTTGGCTATCTAGAACTGCAATCCAAATAAGGTTCTAGGGGAACTAAGGCCTCTATTTTAGGATATACTGTGGGCTGAACAGGATTTTTAAAGCTCCCCATAGGAGTGGGGATAACACTACTTCCCTTTCCAGTGCTTCCACCAATAATCCTTATATTTTGAGTTTGATCGTTGAGAGTAAAAGTAATCTTGAGAGGATCATTGTATTTTATTTGCCTTCCTTTCATCGATATTTCTCCACTGGTATCGATGGCGGTTTCAATATAGTAATTATTTGATTCGTCGTCGGGAAAAGAGAATGAGAAAGTTCCAGTACCATTGATAGGAGCACTTCCCCCACTTCCACCATCTAATACACCAATCACTTCTACTTCACCCTCCCAGGGGCCAACAGGATAATTGCAAGTGTGAACTGAACCGATAAAGTCAGCTCCTCCTCCTGTGTGCTGAAGCCATTCGAAGGACATACCAGGCTGTTCGTGCCAGGAAGCCACGAATTCTATTGACTCACTTCGGCGATTGAAAATTTCTTGGAGCATAGCATTCCAACTAAAGAAATTTCCTAAGGCCTGCTGAATATTAAAATCGGCTTCAACTGTTATTTTCTGTTGAGCATAAGGTCCTTCTCCGTCAGCGGCCTCATTTTTGGGAACAAAATCAATTGAAGTTTCTCCTTTATTATCAGTGAAAGTAATGCTGAAATTCCTATCTGGGCCTCTCATGGTTCCATGGGCTGGAGCAAGGTCTGTCGGTACCGTCCAGTCAATTCGCATATCGGCTATTGGACCTCGAGGTGGCATCTCGAAACCAGCCAATTCACCACATTCAATGGCAACTTCTCCTAAATCGAATACGTATTCCGCTTTGGCGGTAAGAGCAAGGGGATTTGAATAATCTCCATGCTGTTTATCTTTATGCTTTTCATGGGTCGTTTCATTTGAAACTTCCAGTGAAGTCTCAACTCCCACCTGTAAAATTGCAGCGTGTATCGGATCAATAGCATCTGTTACCATCGAGGCCACTTCACTAAGTGAAAGTACTGCCCCCTGAGCAAGCCCCCACGCAGCGGTTTTTTGAAGATCTGAAGTGATTTTGGCACAAACTGTTTCTGCTTTTGCAATGCCTATGAAGGGTAGAAATGCTTGAGCTTTTTTTTCATTTGGAGGAACAAAAGTATCCAATGTCAAAAGCCATTCTTGCAATGAAGTAATTTCTGGATCCCCTTCAAATACCAGCCCCATTTCTCCGAATAACTGAACCAAAAAAGCATCTGAATTGTCGGCATACACATCGTGATAAGCTTTCAGCAGCTCCTCAGAAGACTTTTTAACACCCCATGATGAGAGCATTTTATGATAGTCGGAAAATGGATAGGGATCTTCGAGTGTCATTTTTGTCAGCATAGGCACTTCAAAGTCATACAGCCAAAAATCATCTTCACTGGCTTCTGAGCCAGCCAAGATTTGTTCACCTGTGCCTGTGTACACGCCAACACCCAATGCATTTAATAGAGACCAAATTCCTTTTTCTGCTGTTTTTTCATCACTTAATGCATTGGCAATTTCTGCAGGACTTTCCAAAAAAGTACTTGGCGCAGTTGCGGAATTATTTTTAGTGGATGAGCTACAGGCACTGAGTGTAATTAGTGCTATTAAAATAAATGGTGTGATTAAAAATTTATAGAGTTTCATAGTTTTAAAAGTTATCGTGATTGATTTTATATTTGTCGAAATTGATACAAAAATTTTGCCCTCCCTCTAAATAATCCTGATGTGATCTTTTGATAATCTTCATCGCTTCAGAGCAATGTTTTGCCAGAAAAAGAGGGTGA
>DAOWGG010000136.1 GCA_030637565.1 Candidatus Peregrinibacteria bacterium
ACCGGTGGCGATATCGCGTGAATGGGTTTTTTGAAGCGCGGGTAGAAGGTCGCCGTCGGCAGAGGGTTTGTATTGAATGGTGAGCTTGTCGGATTGACCGGAAACTTGGTGGTAATAGTCGGATGCTTTTGTGTTGATATTTTCGACAACAACTAAGCGTTTCTGCATTATCTTAGAGCCAAGATCCGCCAATTGCTCATCCCAAAACACCAATTCCTCTTCTTTCGCCTGCCCATCGGCAATCGCTTTTAATAAGGAATTGCGTTGCTTTAAAGCTTGTTGGTATTTAAGGGACGTTTCCAAATAATCCCGATCCAGCTGAGAAAGAAGTAAATCCAAATAACGTCGGCGAATACTGGGTGAAAGGTGAATCATGCCGATGTCGTCGGGAGAGAAAAAGACGGTGTTTAAATGCCCCATAAATTCCGCGGCTTTTTTCTGTACCCCGTTTATTTTTAAAACCTTCCGCGCGGGCTGACGAGTAACGATGAGTTCGAGAGTGAAGGTTTCACTCCCCTGCTCCACTTCGGCTTTAAGTGAGCAAAAGTCTTTGTCGAAACCGATCATGTCTTCGTTTTCCCGCGTTCGAAACGATTTAGAAATAGAGAGGAGGAAAAGCGCTTCTAGTATATTGGTTTTTCCATGCCCATTCTCCCCCACCAAAGCCAAGACATTGGAATTCGGATTAAATTCCAGAGAAATTTTCTTTAAATTGCGGAATCCGTTGATTTCAAGTGATTTTACTCTCATAAAATAGTTCAAATGAAAGCCCTAGCCTCCCTTTTGTCATCCTGAACTTGATTCAGGATCCAGCCTTGAGACTTAGAACGATTGATTTTTTAGGTGAAATTTGGTATAATAATAAGATTTATTAGACCCATGATCAATGCCAAGAAAAAAACAAAACAAAAAAGCGCGAAGCGTCCTGAGAAAAATCGAAGGAACTATTGAGAAATTCCTGAAGCGTTTTAACCCTAAAACCGCCAAGGTGATAAAGGGAGCCGGAATCGGTGTAATAACCCTTGCCCTAATGGCATTGGTTTACAGCGGTGAGCAGGCAGGAATGTGGTTTAAAGCGAGTGTACTGGAAGCGCCACAGCCGTTCAATGGAACGGTGATGCCCGTTGCTAAGGTGCCTCATTACAGCCATTGGCATACACAAAGCACTTTGCGTTACGACCAGATCTCTGCGGATAAGTTGGTGGATTTGCCGGCGTACGATTTAAATGTGATGCAATTTGCAGACAGTCAATTGGAATGGGGAAATACCAGTCAGGATTACATTCGAACCACCAAGATTGCTTACCCTGTGGTTTATTTAGGAAATTACAAATTGGATCATAAAGAAAATGTAGGGAGCCATTTGGCAGTGGATATCAAGATACCAATCGGAACCCCACTCCACGCCATTGCAAACGGAAAGGTGGTGAAGAAGTCGATTCAATCGACTGGATTCGGAAATCATGTGGTGGTGAAACACCCGAATGTGCCCGATCCAGATAACCCAGGACGAACGACAACATTGTATTCCGCTTTCAATCATATGGATCGTATCGATGTGATGGAAGGGCAGAATGTTTTGAAAGGGCAGATTATTGGAACCAGTGGAAACACAGGAACCTCGACCACGCCTCATCTTCATTTCCAAATCGATCGAGACGATGCACCGTGGCACCCTTACTGGCCATTCAGCTGGAGCGAGTCTCAGGCGGCAGGATTGAGCTTTTTTGAAGCCGTGAACGCAGGACTGGGAATGTCGAAAGGAAGAACAAATACGGTTCATCCTATGGCGTTTGTGGTTAAGAATCTGAGCTACAGCCATGTGGCGAGTAGTGACAGCAACAGCGGAACTCAGGATCCAAATCCAGAGCCAACTCCAACTCCAACACCAGTGCCAGAACCGACGCCGACTCCAGCTCCAACACCGGAACCAATCCCAGAACCAGAACCAACGTTCACCGAGAGCACTAAGTCTGATCTGTTTTCATTTAAGATCACCGGCGAACGTGTGAGCTTAGTAAATAATGGAGTGACATTGGTGGTAGAAGATGAACTCAATCAGCTTCGAGGACTCAACGAAGACGATCCAATCAACGTTGAATTGGAAGGAGCAGGAAGTCTGCTTAAAAAGCAGTTCCGACGTTCTGATTTTGTAAGCAATACGATTAAGGTGATTGTACGAAGCTCTGAGGTAGGAACCTCGAATGTCCGAATCGGAAAAAGCTCTCATCAAATCAACTTTGTCGATAAAGTAGAATCCGCCACAAGACTCCACGTCGAACACGACGGACGATTCCAGACAGGGATTGTTGAAAACATTAAAATCGTCGCCTTGGACGGCAATGGAAACGTCGCTCCAACGGTTAACTTTACCGGAGTAGTAAGCATAAGAACTGATCAGGGAAAAGCACGTTTCGTGCCCAATTCTTTAGAAAGCAGAGACTTTAAAAACGGAGTGGCCGAAGTGCGCATGATTGCGAGCAGTGAAGACGATGTAAAAGTTCGCGCTCAAAACGGTGCTTTGGTGGGAATCAGCGATCTGATCCGTGCCGAAGACAGCATGGTATTTGCGGATATCAGACGAGCCGACCCGAATTACGAAGCGATCAAATATCTAAAAGACAATGACATTATTGGCGGATACAGCGATGGAACTTTTCGACCCAATCAAACCGTGAATCGAGCGGAAGCATTAAAAATGCTGATGCTGGCTTTCAATGTGGATGTGGGAGGACCTTTCCAAATGGAATTCGACGATGTCGATGAAGGCGCATGGTACGCCTCCACCCTTTCCACCGCCGTCGCTCGTGGAATTGTAAAAGGATACAACGATGGAACGTTTAAACCAGCCAACACCGTAAACCGAGCAGAATACTTAAAGATTCTATTCGCCACCAACAACATTGAACCAAATTCTGAAATCACCAAACCTTACAACGATGTAAGCATGGATGACTGGTTCGCTGGTTACGCTTATCTGGCCAATCGAATGAATCTACTAGATACCGCAAGCAACCTAAACCCAGGAAGCGGAATGACCCGCGCAGGCGTCGCTAAAACCATCTATCGAATGAAGATGATTCAGGAGGATAATTCCGTAGCGTATTCTAATTAATTACTAATTACCAATTACTAATTAGTAATTAATTCACTACTAATACCCTCCTTCTGTTCATCACCGACGATCGAGCACAATAATCCACCACTTGCCTTTTAAGTGTACAACAGAGATTTAAAAGTAATGCGGGTCTGGGCAGAGTGAACGTGGAAAACAATGATTGAATGTACAACGTTAATTGCACGTTTCACAGAGCCCAGCACTTTTTTGCTTCGTTTTTTTAGTGATAAAAAATGAAGAAGGGTGAATCACACCTCATCGTTGTACATAAAAGCAGTATTGCAAGAAGAAGGTAAGTCGCGGCTTGCCGCTTATAACCTAAGCAACTCCAAGCGCCTTCCTTCCATTCACCGTCGCAATATCCACCAATTTATCCACTTCGTAAATGCGACATGCTTCAATCAAGAACTGAAGCTCTTTAAACACGTCTCCATCAATGAATGGGCAGAAATAATCGTAAACATTATCCACACCCAAACACACGTTCACACCCGCTTCGAGCAGATGAGAAACCGGAGCGATTGAATTATGAACGGGTGCCATTTTATGACGAGGCTGTTGATTATCAATCATCGCACGAGGGCACACGATGACGCTCATATCCGCTTCCTTAATCAGCTTCGCGACTTCGTTAATGTAGTCGTCGGGATGAGCGGCTAAAGAACAACAGTGAACCGCATTCACTTTCCCCTGAAGTCCGTGTTCAATTACCTTTTTAGCCAAAAGTTCGGTGTCTTTTTCGTCGGGATCATTATTCTGATCAATGTGAACATCAACCGTTTTCCCAAGATCCTTCGCCATGTTGAAAATGTAATCCAAATGTTCCGCCTGATTCGGTCGATCACGACTCGGTAAACCTCCAAGAACATCCACCATTGGCGCCGCTTTCTCAATCCATTGCTGAGCTTCTGGGTTCATCGCCCCTTCTAAAACCTGAGAGCAGATCTGAACCTCAATTTGATCCGCGTATTTCTTTTTCACCTCCAAAGCCGCTTCCACACACATCAATCCAACCGTGCTGTCCACATCAATATTAGTACGGGTAACAGTACACCCCTGATTGATCATATTTTCCACACTAATAGAAATACGTTCGATTAGGTTTTCCTGTGTGTATTTTTCCTTCACAGCCTTCCATAATTCCCATTTCACCTCCATATGATCGTTACACATCTGAAGGGTTTCTGGGGTGATCACAAACGCTTTATCAAAATGCGCATGACAAGACACCAATCCCCCTTTCTCTTTCACCTTTTCCTCCAAAAGTTTAAGCATATTCCATTGTTCCATAATTACGTTGGTTAGATGTTATGACCCGAAATCGCAGACTGGAAAGTCTTCGCTTCGGGTGGGGTGTGAAACGCAGGTTTTCCAACCTGCGATGAGCACTATTTCATCAAACTTTTAATCTCCGCCTCAACCTTCTCCAATCCCAAATTCCCCGTTCCCCCTTGATGCTTAGACATCTTCAGCATGCGATCGATATCCGCTTCATCCACTTCAATTTTATCAATGTTTGAGCCGATCTCCCGATAAGCATCACGGAAAGTCATTCCTTCTTTCACTTTTTCAAACGCTTTATGAGCGGCAAAAAGTCCAGGACATCCCAACATCGATTTCACCATCACTTCCCGATTCGGTGAAATGTTCTGAATAATCGCGGCGGCGGCGTCCAAAGACATTTCAGTGTATTTAAGACCAAGGAAAAGCGGTCGTTTAATCTCCTGCCCATCACGATGATAACCAGAGATTTTATTGGTGATGTTCATGGTCATTTCATTACGACAAGCCAGCACGGTTGGAGTTCGTCCGCGAATCAATTCCGCTACATCCAAGTTCTTTTTCTGAGGCATAATAGAAGACCCCGTCGCAATTCCATCATCAATATTAAAGAACTGGAATTCCTGAGTGGTGAAGAAAAGTAAATCTGAAGCGAGCTTGTTAAGCGTCAGCATAATCTGACAACACGCTTCCAAAACCAATCCTTCAATTTTCCCACGAGAGTTATGACAATAAATCACATTGTTCTGCGTTTTACTAAAACCAATTTCTTTTGAAAGCCAATCACGATCAAAGTCAAACGGTGATCCGTAACCCGCTCCGCTTCCGAGTGGATTCTGATCCACAATTTGATCCGTAATGGTATTAAGAAGCCGAATATCATCCACCAAACTTTCCGCAAACGACCCCATCCAAGTCCCAACAGTGGTTGGCATAGCTTTTTGCATGTGAGTGTAACCTGGCATTGGCACCATTTCATACTTTTTAGCGAAATCAACAAAAACAGAAGCTAATTCCAACGCTTTGTTATTAATAGTGGATGCTTTTCGTTTTAAAAACCATCGCATCATCACCAAAACCTGATCGTTTCGGCTACGACCTGTGTGAATCTTCTTCCCCGTATCCCCCAATCGGTCGATCAGATAATCTTCAATTTTAGTATGACAATCTTCATCTTCTAATCTCAGTATGAATTCCCCCCTCTTATAAAGATCTAAAATCTCATCCAATCCCCCTTCCAATTCTACAAGCTCATCTTTAGTAATCAAATCATGACGCTCTAAAAGACGAGCGTAACAACGGGAGCACCACACGTCATCAGGGATCATCTCTTGGTCGTACAAAATATCCTCTCCGGAATTATATTCCTCCACAACCTTATTTAAACTCACCTCTTTTTTCTTGAACCAGATCTTCTTTTTAATAACGCCTTTAGTTTCTATTTTTGGTGTTGAGATAGGGACACATGAATCGGACATAACAATTGGGTTAAAAATTATGTGGGCAAACTTTAAGTAATATAGCCTTCCGATCCTTTTGTTTCAAGTCTAAATAAAATCAAAATTTCGAATTTATTTTAAAAAACGAGTGTGTTAATATTCGGTACGAAAACTAACAAATAAAAAACATGCTTAAAAAATTGCTTAAAAAAGTGAATCGTAAAAAAGAACTGATTCTCTGGTTCGACGAACTCGGAATCAAAGACGTTCCGCTTGTTGGAGGAAAGAACGCCTCTTTGGGTGAAATGGTTCGAAAGCTCACCCCAAAAGGAGTGAATATTCCCAATGGGTTTGCGGTCACCGCTTACGCCTATCACTACCTACTAAAAGACGCGGGTATTGCCGATGACATCAAGCGAATTTTGAAAGGACTGAACGCTAAAGATATGGATAATTTGGAAACACGTGGACGAAAAGTACGTCACACCATTCTAAAAGCGGAATTTCCAGAGGATTTAAACAAAGCGATATTGGACGCTTATAAAAAGATGGAAAAAATGTACGGGAAACATTGCGATGTGGCCGTTCGTTCTTCCGCCACCGCCGAAGATCTGCCCGACGCTTCGTTTGCGGGTCAACAGGAAACCTTCCTAAACGTTCGTGGAGATCATGAGCTTTTAGAAGCGTGTAAAAAATGTTTTGCTTCTCTATTCACCAATCGCGCCATCGCCTACCGAGAAGAAAAGAAATTCGACCACTTCAGCATTGGCCTTTCTATCGCCGTTCAAAAAATGGTACGAAGTGATATGGCGTCTTCGGGTGTGATGTTTTCCATCGACACAGAAACAGGTTTTCGAAACGCCGTTCTTATCAACGCAGCCTACGGTTTGGGTGAAAATGTAGTACAAGGCGCTGTGAATCCCGATGAATTTTATGTGTTTAAACCAACGCTTAAAAAAGGATTCAAACCCATTCTCACCAAACGCCTTGGAGAAAAACAGATCAAAATGGTGTATTGCGGAAACGGCAGTAAATCCCCTGTTAAAAATATCAGTGTAAAAGAAAACGATCGCAATCGATTCTGTATCAACGACAAAGAAGTTTTAAAGCTCGCGGAATGGGCCGCTATTATCGAAGATCATTACAGCAAAGAAGCGGGTTATTTTAAACCGATGGATATGGAATGGGCGAAAGACGGAAGAACCAACGAGCTTCACATTGTACAAGCGCGTCCTGAAACGGTTCAATCACGAAAAGACTTAACCAAACTAGAAGACTATCGATTACTTGAGAAAGGTGATGTGATCACCAACGGAGCCCCTGTGGGTGCTAGAATCGCCAACGGTGTCGCTCGTGTTATTGAGCACGCGGATCAGATCAAGCAATTCAAAAAAGGTGAAATCCTAGTCACCACCATGACCGATCCGGACTGGGTACCAATCATGAAAATAGCGTCAGCAATTGTAACCAATCGCGGAGGACGGACATGTCATGCGGCAATCATCTCACGTGAACTGGGTATACCGTGCGTCGTGGGAACGAACAATGCCACTCATAAGATTAAAAGTGGTGAAAAGGTTACCGTGGCCTGTGAAGGTGAGGTGGGAAACATTTATAAAGGAGCTTTAAAATACGACATTAAAAAAACGAGTTTAAAGAACCTTAAAATGCCGAAAACCAAGCTTATGATGAATCTCGGTAATCCTGATATTGCTTTTGAAAGTTCATTTATTCCAAATGCCGGCGTTGGATTGGCTCGATTAGAATTCATTATTAACGACTACATAAGGATTCACCCATTGGCTCTTTTGAACTTCAAAAAGCTCAAAGACCACAATCTAAAGAACGAAATTGATGCACTGACGCAGGGCTACAAAAACAAAGCCGACTTTTTTGTGGATAAGCTCGCTCAAGGAGTTTCCACCATCGCCGCCGCCTTCTGGCCAAACGATGTGATTGTGCGAATGAGCGATTTTAAATCAAATGAATACGCTAATTTGATCGGTGGAACCGACTACGAACCCAACGAAGAAAACCCAATGATCGGATGGCGCGGTGCCAGTCGTTATTACGATCCAAAATACCGAGATGCTTTCGCATTAGAATGCAAGGCAATGGTAAAAGTTCGAGAAGAAATGGGGCTCACCAATCTAAAGCTCATGATCCCCTTCTGCCGAACGGTTGAGGAGGGTAAAAAGGTTCAGGAAGAAATGAAAAAACACGGTTTGGAACGCGGAAAAGATGGGCTGGAGATTTACGTGATGTGTGAGATTCCAAGCAATGTAATACTGGCCGAAGAATTCTGTAAAATCTTCGACGGATTCTCCATCGGATCAAACGACCTCACTCAATTAACACTTGGTGTGGATCGCGATTCCGCACTCGTGCGTCATGTATTCGACGAACGAAACGAAGCCGTTAAAACGCTGGTTCGCCAAATCATTAAAATCGGGAAAAAGAACAAAAAGAAGGTAGGTATTTGTGGGCAAGCCCCATCCGACTATCCCGAATTCGCCCGCTTCCTCGCCAAAGAAGGAATTGATTCCATGTCTCTCAACCCCGATACCGTGGTGAAGACGATGATGGATTTGAATAAAAAACGATAAATCAACAGCAATAAGCAGTAAGTTTTAAGCGATAAGCTGATCCTCGGCTTACCGCTTATTGCTTATAACTTAAAACTTGCCATTTTCTCAAAAAACTTGACAATTAATAAATAAATGCTAGTATGATTAAAACGTTGTGAGCTAGTTACGCTTAAATTCTGCGCCTCGACGTCCCCCATTACTTTGTCATCCTGAACTTGTTTCAGGATCCATATATAAACGGGGTCTAAACCATCTTAAATCCAAGTCGGATGTTTTTGCTGAAATAGGCACACTTCCCTCTGGTAAAACGATGCGTTTTATGCTATAATATTTAGATAAATTCAGTTTTCTATGTTTTTTGCAAAAAACTCATCACAGAATCATTCATTTTTCAGCTCAAAATTAATATGGGTCAATCGAATAAACCCAGGTGAAATTGAAGGTGAGGGTGAATTTCTTTATGCCGGTTTGAGCAATTTAATGGAAAGGCTAGAAAATGAAGGTGAAGCAGAGCAAAAAGAGCGATGTTCTCATGAACTAGAAAGATTAAAAGCTCCCATTAAAGACAAGGATGATTTTATAATTAAAGCAAACAACTGGGAACACCTAGGGTTAAGTATAAAGGCGCTAGAGAAAAAAGATATCACTCGCAATGAACTAACCGCTGCCATGATCTCAAGCTCATTGGGAGGCTTTTCAAATGTAATTTTTGGAGAAGGTGAATCAAAAGGATTTGAAGCAGAAGAGATGGTGTTAAGAATAAGGGAAACAGCATCCACAACCTCCGAAACAAACACGGTTAATCTATTAAATGCAGCCAATGAATCCGAAATAAGCAAAGTAAAAGCCTCTCTTGTCGAAGCCAGAGGATTGGCTAGTAATCAGACAGTGGAATATCTAAAAGAAAAATTAGCTCAAGTTCATAAAAAATTAGATGAAGTTGAAGCAAAAAAACCAGCACGATTAGAAGCTGAAACCTTCAAAAGACTCCGAAGCCAGATCGAAGAATATCAAGAGCTTATCACCCATCCCGATCAACTGGAAAAGTCTGGTAAAAACAGCTTAATCGCAATAAGAAACGAAACCGATACACTTCAATACGATCTGGAGTCTCTCGATCAAGAACCCGATAGTATTGAAACTTTAAATAGTAAAATTGATCAGTTAACAACCATTTCCAGAGGAGTGACCGACAAGCAAGTGGAAGCACTCACTCAAGAAAGAGAAGGGCTACAGGGTGAATTTGCTGATATTGGCAAAGAAAAAGAGATTGAAGGAATTGAATATCTGAC
>DAOWGG010000072.1 GCA_030637565.1 Candidatus Peregrinibacteria bacterium
CACGACTCTCCTCGTTTATGGCCCTCATAACATCGCCCTTATTCGCGTGTTAGGCGGATGCTAAGTGTCTCGCTGCCGGTGATGGCGAAGCTTGCGCTTTCGCCGTTTTCCAGCTTGATTGCTGAGTTTTGAGAAATGGTTGTTTGTTTGGCTTTTTTGAGCCAGCCATGGCTTTGTGGCGGTACACTGACAACGAAAGAGCCCGAAGGTCCTTCGTTTGTGAACCTTGCTCTAGCGACGAGCTGAAACTTGTCTTCTATCCACTGACGGGAGAGTTCCCCGGGGGAAAACTCCATCTCTGCGCCTTCTTCCAAAAGTTTTTCAATCCCAAGGTCCAACACGAAGTCGGTCTGGGGGCTGAAGTGTCTTTGGAACGCAGAGATCCCATAAATGGGTGTCACCTCGGCCGTGTAGCCGAGATTACTGTTCCCGTTTCCGAGAACAATATGGGGTTTAGATGGAACCCCAGTGGGTAGTATAAGAGTAATTACCAGCTCCCCATCTACCACCGCCGGTTGATTCGGGATGGGTAGGCCGGTATCAAGGTCCACGACCCCTAACCCTTCTAAATTTCCGGATCCCTCCGAAAATCTCCAGGTCACGAGGGAGATTTCTCTCCCCTGCTCACCGAAGGCTGCGTGTGCGCGATTGTCGATGATCGACGGTTGGTCAGCGGTGTGCGCCAACCTCAGTCGATTATCTTCCGCCGTGCACGTTAGCAGTAGAAGTGGGGGTAATACAAACAATATTCTCTTCTTACTCATTGCTTTCTCCAGAAGCAACGAAACATGAGGGCCAAACTTTTAAAAGATCATGAAACGTAAAGACCTCCTCCCTTCACTCGTTCCATGTCTTTCATTTCGATGAATCTAGCGAATTATATAGAAGGATAAACTATATGTCAACAAATAATATCATATTTTGTCAACCATCACTAAATTGTAATTATAAAATTTATTTTGACCTGCCTGTCGGTAGGCAGGAATTGACAATATCTTTAAAAATGATTATAATTCGAGACCTTAATTACATACTTTTTTATGGCTTTGGAGTCATCTCACCCATTGGAACATTCAGAAGATCAGGAGGCCATAATGTCTGTGGAGCGCCTTTTACTTAATTTTGCTTCTTCGGTTGGCGCTTTAAAAAAGCATGTTAAAAAATTGCTTACCATTACTCCCGATGAGTGGGTTGATTTTTCTGAACAGGAACATATTGATACTAACGAAGGCCGTGATGTGATTTTAATCGCTCGTTCAAATATTGCTCAGTTGATGGATTTTACCAATGAACATTTTTCAGTTGGTCAAATTTATAATCCTGATCTTAGTACCAAGATTGACCCTGAGAGTTTTAAGGCAATTTTTTCTGATTTCGTTGGACAATTACAAGCTTGTCGTTCTTCTATCGATGAAATAATGGGGCGCCAAGAGGAGGTGTTGGAGTCGATGCAGGAAAATCAAAAATCAACTTGTCGGTTACTCGGACGTTTGACTTATGTCGATACAGGTCTTGAGTTATTAAAGGTTTCCATACCCACAAAAGTTTCTTATTTGATTGGGGAGGCTCCCCTTATTCTAAAGCATGAAGCTGAGACAATGTACCAGCGACTTAAAAATGAGTGGGAACAGCTTTCTGTTTATGATCGATCTGATTTTCTGCGTAAGTTGCGTATCTATGAAAAACAAAGAATTGAAAAAAATCATGGAGAATTTTTGAATAAAGATTCTTTGTCTCAAGAAGCAAGTGACAGCTTGCATTTCTCTCTTTCTTTTTTGAGTGAAAAAGAACTTCAGCTTCATTCATGTCTTTTTAGCCTTCCCGGCTATATTCAGGATTTTCATTCGGAATCTTTTGCGAGTGATTTTACTTTGCATCTTACTTTGGAATTATGGGAAATGAATGCGATTGATCAGCTTAAACAATTTATTGAAGCGCTTCAAAAAGCGAGTGAGGAACCTAAGAATTTAAATTCCATGGGAAGGCTTAAGCCAACGGAGGTGGATCGAATTTATAAAAAAACATTTCCTACCAAAGAAGAGTCTCAGGCGATTGATGCTGAAATTTGTGAAACACTAAAGCCGAATTTGGCTTATCAACTGGATCCGAAATCGGCTTATTCCAGATCTTACGATGAGGGAACGTTTGCTATGCAATTTGAGTGGATTCCTTTGGACCAACCGGAAGGTTATCGATGGAAAATTCGCCAAGAGACCAATCACCCTAAGGTGGTTGCTTTTCGAACGGTTGGAAAAGCTCCTGGTAAGATCTATTATTTGCACTATAAAGCTATGAAAGAGCTTGAAGGCGAAGATGAATAAATGCTATTAACTTTTTTCTAGGGTTTCCCACGTTTTTTCAGCACATTTTTCCCAGGTGTATTTTCCAAGTGTCCATTCGTGATTTTGAATCAGTTTATCCCACCAGCCAGTCTGTTCTACAAGCATTTTTAAATGATGAAATAGAGCCTGTGCATCATCGGTTTTGAAAAATAGGGCGTTGTTTTTAGCAATTTCATACGAAGTGGGAATCTCCGAAGCAACAATCGGGACGCCAGCGGCCATGGCTTCTAAAAGGGGTAACCCAAACCCTTCAAATAAAGAGGGAAATGTGAAGGCGAGGCAATTTGCCATTAAAGCCCATTTTTCTTTCTCACCGATGTAGTCGGTTAAGATAATGTTATCCCCTTCAGTTCCTCTTAAAATCTCAGCAAATCCAACACCTGGCTTTCCAGCGAGCACCAACTTCATGTAAGGGTTGTTCTTGTGAACCTCCTTGAATGCTTCGATGAGAATTCTTAGGTTTTTTTTGGTTTCAATACGTCCTACAAATAAAAAATAATGACGTGGTTTTAAATGATATTCATTCAAAGTTTTCGCAATATCTTCTGTGGTTAATTCAATATCAGGCGCTTCAAAACCCAGCGGAATTACGGTTATTTTATCGGGATTTGCCTGGTAAAACTTAATCAAGTCTTGTTTGGTTGCCTCCGAAGGAACGATGATTTTTTGGGCTCGTTTCACTGCAAATTTTGCTCCAAAATCCAAGTAAGTTCTGCTCAGCCATCCATAGCTGTTTGGAAATCGCTTAAAAGCCACATCGTGAATGGTGATCGTTGTGTTTTTTGGGTGGATGAGGGGCATTACGTGTGAAGGAATAAAGAGATTATCGATTCTCTTATTTCTCCATATTTCCCAGCTCAAACGCAATTGAGTCCACAGTCGTGGAAAAGGGATTATGATTTGCCTTACGGACTGATCGATTTTTCGTGGACTAATGAGTGCTATTTCGCTTTTATGATTCCGAATGAGCTCATTGATCAAAAAATAAGAGTAGTTTTCCACTCCGGTTCTGTTTTTAGTGTTGTTATAGCGCGATGCGTCAACGTAAATCATAGTACGAGTCTCAAGTGATTTCATGATACCATTTGTTGTTTTTGCTTACCACTTACACTTGCACTTATCCAGTGGATTAGTATAATACGGAGGCTTATTTTTTAACATAATAAACATGGAAGACGAACTTAAAGACGAAAGTACTGAGGGTGCTGAAGAAGGCACTACCGAAGAGAGTACGGCAGATGATAGTGCCACTACGAATGATGGTGCTACCGAAGAGAGTTCTGATGATGGAGGTTATCAGTTTGATGATGATCTATCTTCAATCGATGCTGAAGCTGCTTCTACCCCTGCTCCAGCTGCTCCAGCCACTTCTGGTGGTTCTGGTGGTGGGCAAAGAGATGGTGGTGGACGATTTGCTGATGAGGTTTTCTCTAAAACCATTCATGCTAAATTCCGCACTTTTTATGTGGATTTGAAGGAAAGTTCTAACGGAAAATTCCTGAAAGTTAGCGAGAAGAGTCGTGGTCGAAAAAGCACCATTATGATGGATGCAGAAGATGTGCCTGCAATGATTGAGGCTTTGCAAGAAGTGCAAAAACAGCTCTAATTGTTTCACAATTAAAGGCAGGGCCTCGCAGAAATGCTTGGCTCTGTTTTTTTATGCACTGGTCGCTCGTCCAATAGTGGCACTGGTTCCAATTTTAGTAGCATTTCTTGAAGTGGCTAATATGATTTTTGGAAATTTTACTTTATTAATAGCATTTAGCACTTTTGATACTTTGCTTATTTTTGCTAATTTTGATATAGCGCTTCCTATTCCCATTCCCAATGCTCCTTCTACTAAAAATTGACCGATCATAGCTACCTTTTCAGCGGGTGAAAAGTATTGATCGATAATTTTCATAATTAAGTCTCCTTTTACCCCTATTTCTTCTAAATTTGGGTTCTTGGCTAGGTCAGTACCCATTTTGCCTAGTGCCATCAGTGTGCTTGGAAGTTTTAAAAAGCTAGTTGCTACTCCTTCAATGGCATTGGCTGGGGTCAGCAGTATTCGCTGGTAACCCTCTAATTCTTTTTGCCCGGTCATAGCTTTTACAGCTTGATTCGTATAGCTGTTTGGTAACAGTGCGTTTCTGATACTTGCGACGGTTTCACCATCAACATCAATTTTCATGTTCTGAAGGGTGTGTTCCCCTTTGCTGGCACGAGTGAAGTCTTCGTGATTTCCCAGCTTCATTCCCATTTTTATTAAAACGGCATAAGCTAAATTTTTTCCTATTCCAGCGGTGGTTACTGGGCCATATTCAGCTTCTACTTTATCAATAGAGTCTTGAGCGCCTTTTCCGCTATTGCTCAGCTCCATTACATCGGCAAATACTTTGGCAGCAACCGCAGTGTCATGATTTTCAAAAGCTTCCTGTGCACTATCGAAAGATTTAAATGTTTCTAACCCAACAAAATCGGCAATGGCTTCTCCCCACGTTCTCTCCTCTTCTTCGGCATTGCTCATACCTTCTTCTCCTTCATCAATTGTTTCGTACATCATGTCATCGGCTTGGCTCATTGCTTCATCAAAGTTGAGCTCTTCCATACCTTCTATATCTTCTTGTGAAAAATCCATCACTTCTGGTTCAAAGTCAGGCGTTTCCCCAGCCATAAAGATGAGACGGTTTTCTTTGATCCATTGATGTCTTTTGAAAAAGTGCATGGAGGTATTAATTTATCTGAATATTTTAACATAAATTTGGTTTTAAGTCAAATAAGAGGGTTGGAGGAAGGTGGCTCCCCTTAGAATAAGGGGAGAGGAAGAGGGGCTAGAATAAGGAATGACCTTAATTATACTAACCCTCTTTCCTTCTCCCTTGAGCCAAGGGAGACCACCTTCCTCCAACCTCTGTTACCAAAAAACCCACCCCCACGAATGGAGATGGGCCTTTGAATTTGAAGTTTATTTTGCCACATCAATGGCGCGAGTTTCTCTTAGAACACTTATCTTAACGGTCCCAGGGTAAGCTAATTCTGATTCAATTTTTCGAGCAATGTCATGAGACATCTTAACAGCGGCCATGTCATCGATTTCATCAGGCTTAACCATTACACGGACTTCACGACCCGCTTGAATGGCGTAGGCTTTATCAACGCCTCCGAATTCATTCACTAGATCTTCCAAGTCTTTTAGACGTTTTAGGTAAGTTGCTAGTGTTTCTCGTCGTGCTCCTGGTCGTGCAGCAGAGATTGCATCGGCGGCTTGAACCAAGATAGCAATTGGACTTTCAAATGGCACATCTTCATGATGAGATTCTGCGGCGTGAATAACTTCTTTTGGTAATCCATATTTCTTTAGAATATCTCGACCAATCAGGGCATGACTTCCTTCAATTTCATGATCCACTGCTTTTCCAATATCGTGTAAGAAACCAGCGGTTTTAGCAATCTGTCCGTCTAGGCCAATGTCAGCAGCCATTGCTCCCGTTAGGTAACCCACTTCCATAGAATGCTTCAAAACATTTTGACCATAACTGGTTCGGAATCGGAGGCGTCCGATGATTCTGATTAGATCAGGGTGTAAACCAGGGATTCCCATTTCGGCAGCGGCTTTTTCACCAAATTCCATCATCATTTCATTCACTTCTTCTTTGGTTTCATTTACCACATCCTCAATTCGGGCTGGGTGGATTCGTCCATCTTCAATTAGTTTTTCCAAAGAACGCTTCGCAACATACCGACGAACTAAGTCGAATCCAGAAATAACAATGGCTCCTGGAGTGTCATCAACAATCACATCGACACCGGTTAGATGTTCGAATGCATTGATGTTTCGGCCTTCACGACCGATCACACGACCTTTAATGTCGTCTCCTGGAAGCTGTACAAGGGTTTGGGTGGATTCAGAGGTAACATCGGAGGCAATCTTTTGAATCGCTTGAACAATGGTGTTTCGTGCCTTCTTTTTAGACTCCTCTTTAACATCTGCTTCCATTTTTTGATATTGAACAACTAATTCATCTTTATATTCTCTCTCCATATTGGTCATCAACATTTCCTTGGCTTCCTCTTTGCTTAGTTTTGTAATTTTACTAAGTGCTTTTTCTTGCTCCTTGTAAATCGCTTCTAATTTTTCTTCTTCTACTTTTATTTTTTCCATTTTTGCCAAATGGTCTTCTCTTGATTTTTCAACGTCAGAGGCTTTTTTGTCGAGAAGATCTTCTTTGCTGATCAATCGTTGCTCTTGTTTTGAGAGTTGTTGACGGCGTTCGTTTTCTTCTTTTTTGGCTTCGTTAATAATGTCGAGTGCTTGATTTTTTGCATCAACAATTTTTTCTCTTAACTTGGTTTCTGCTGTGGCAGATTTGTGCTCTAGGTCTTTGAGGTGCTTTTCGATTTTGGTGATTTCTTTGTCATTCCGCTCTCGGATTTTTTTCAGGCGTTTTCCGCCTTCCATTTGAAACCAGCCGTAGATACCAGCACTCCCAGCTATTAGACCTATCGCTAGGTATAAAATACTCATGGTTATATTAAATCTCAGGAGCAGGAAACAATTACTTCTGTTAGTTCTGCTAAACATCAGATAATTATCCCAATTGGTGAAGTTCTTGTAGGCATCGGAATTGAAGCCGGTTATACC
>DAOWGG010000163.1 GCA_030637565.1 Candidatus Peregrinibacteria bacterium
AGCTTCCAGTTCCTTTTCATTTAGATACACGTTGTTAATCTTTTCAGATAGTGTTTTAAATTTCTTATCCATAAACTCCCTGTTATCAGTCAATCCCTTTGCGTATGCGCTTCTACAAACTGATTTTAACCGGCTTATATGTTTACCTTTACGTATTACTTCAATTACAAGACTACTCGCTCTTACTAGGAAGTACTGGGCTTTTCCTTACTTTGGCATCTGTCATGTTCCTAACCCGAAAGGTCGACTGGTATGCACTCAAGAATGGCCAGTAATCAATAGGGGTAATAATTGGACTGTAAAATCTAACGTTTTTTTGTTATCTTTTGGTGGCTGTTTAACCCTTTGTAATTATGAAGACGATTCGAATTTCTGATGTGGAACAATATGATGGACAGGAGGTAGCCATTCAAGGCTGGATGTATAACAAGCGTGGAAGTGGGAAAATTTACTTTCTTCAGGTTCGGGATGGAAGCGGTATGATTCAGGGGGTCGCTGCTGAAGGTGAAGCTTCTGAGGAAGTGATGAAAGCCGCTGAAGAGTTAACAATGGAATCGTCTGTGAGAATTATGGGGCCTGTAAGTAAACATCCTAAATGGGCGGGGGTTTATGAAATGCAGATCAAAAAAATTGAAGTGGTTCATTTGTGTACCGAAGAATATCCGATTTCTAAAAAAGAACATGGTCCTGATTTTCTTTTGGACAATCGCCATCTATGGCTACGCAGCAAAAAACAATGGGCGATTCAACGAGTGCGCAACACGATTATCAATGCGACGTATGAGTATTTTGCTCAAAACGGTTTTATTAAAATAGATACCCCTATTCTAACTCCGAATGCCTGTGAAGGAACCACGGAACTGTTTGAAGTCCCCTATTTTGAAGAAAATAGCGCTTATCTTGCTCAATCCGGACAATTGTATTTAGAGGCGGCGATCATGAGTCACGGGCGGGCGTTTGATTTTGGACCGGTTTTCCGAGCGGAAAAATCCAAGACACGTCGACATTTAACTGAATTCTGGATGATGGACGCCGAAGCAGCTTTTGTGGAGCATGAAGAAAATATGAAAATCCAGGAGGAACTCGTCTGTCATATTGTGGCGAAAGTTTTGGAAAAGAATCAACCTGAACTGAAAGTTTTGGAACGTGATGTGGAGGCGTTGAAAAAAGTGAAAGCTCCTTTTATTCGCAAAACTCACACCGAGGTGATCGCGGAATTGAAAGAAATGGGCTCAGATATTGGTGAGATGGATGACCTGGGCGCTGACGATGAAACGATGCTCACTAAAAAATATGACAAACCAATTTTTGTCGAAAAATATCCTTCCGCTGTAAAAGCTTTTTACATGAAACGCGACCCCGAAGATGATAGTCGAGCCCTTTGTTCAGACCTATTGGCTCCTGAAGGATATGGAGAAATTATTGGCGGTTCTCAACGTGAAGATAGTTATGATGTTTTAATGGAGCGCATTAAAGAACATGATCTTGACCCAAAAGTATTCGATTGGTATTTGGATCTACGAAAATACGGCTCCGTTCCTCATAGCGGATTCGGATATGGACTTGAAAGAATCACGGGGTGGATCAGTGGTACTCATCACATTCGCGAAACCATTCCATTCCCACGAATGATTAGCCGATTGACGCCTTAGTCAATGCTAGCTATATGACTTTCATCACTCTTATCATCAGAAACCTCATTTCCCTCTAAATCAACCAATGGAAGTTTAGGCATCTCTTCATTATCAGCCAATTCCACCAATGGAATTTCTGGTTCAGCTAGCTCCACCAATGGGATATTTTCAATGTTGATAAGTTCACTCAATGTCTGAGGAGCTACAATGTCTCCTGTATAAACTCTGATTTTTTCGTCACTTTCAGCATCGTAATAATGCCCATCAGGCTTTCGGATCGCTTCCGCTGAACCACTTTTTCCATCAGGCCGCTGACTTCCGTAAACAATGCGAATGGCTTCTGAATTGAATAGATCCCGAAGTCCTAGCTTTTCAGCCTCAGGATTTTCTAAAAAATTGATATGATGATGATTTCGACTATAAACGGTTGCGAATTTATCAAGTTTTTCCTCACGACTCATTCCCTTAATTTGCTCACGAGTTAACTGAGCATCCCCCCCTAAGCTTTCCGCATGAGCTAAGGTGGATGCCTCTAAATCATCGGTTATC
>DAOWGG010000164.1 GCA_030637565.1 Candidatus Peregrinibacteria bacterium
CGCTACATACACCCAATGCTGCCCAAACGATCGACCGTGTCACGGATGTTTTTCCTGCTTACCAACAAGGGCAGATACGCAATCAGCTTTCCAATAATTTAAAAGGAGTTATTTCTCAGGTTCTTATCCCTCATTCTAGTGGGGAAGGTCGCGTAGCAGCACGAGAGGTTATGCTGTCGAACGATGGAATCCGAAACTGCATTGCTCAAGGTCAAATCAACCAAATGAATTCCATGATTCAAATTGGTTCAAGTGAAGGAATGATCTTAATAGATCAATCTCTTGAAGATTTGGTGCGAGCAGGCATGATTACTAAAGAAGATGCGCTATCAAAGGCTAATGATATGGAAGCTCTTTCAAAAAGACTTGAGGATATTACTTAAGCCTTCTTGCCCTAATGAGTATTAATCGCTATAATCCGTGGCGATCATTTAGAGTGATCTTTGATTTTTTAAAACATCAGCTGTCTAAATATTCTGCCCAGGTGACCAACCTGCGAGCAGAGCGCTTCGAAGCGGAATGCTCGGAGCGAAGTGGGAACATAAAGCGGAGAGCTAAACTTTGTAAATTTGCGGAGAAAATTTTTAAAGTTTAGAGCTCATGCCCAGGTGGTGGAATTGGTAGACACGCAAGCTTGAGGGGCTTGTGGCTATTTTTTGGCCGTGGAGGTTCAAGTCCTCTCCTGGGCACCAATTAAATATCAAATGAAATTTAAACGAAAAACCATTCAATGGATCGGCTATCTATTCTTGATGGCTCTTTTCGCTCTTTTTTCCTATTCCCTTTTGAATTACCAAGAACTTAAGGGGGATTTTTATCAGGAAATTCAGCAATACGGATGGGTTGGCATTTTAGTGGCAAGTTTTTTAATTGATATTATCGCAGGTCCCATTGGACCAGAAGTTCCAGTAATTGGCGGCCTTTTGGCGGGTATTAAAATCCCAACCATCGTTTACATGACAGCAGTAGGTAGTGCAATGGCTAGCCTGATGATATTCGCCATCGGTCATTTTTTTGGGGAACATGGAGTTTCCTATTACACCACCCCCGAAAAATACAAACATTATCGAACAGTATTCAACCGTCATCGGCGAATCACAATGCTTCTAGGGGCACTTACCCCTGTTCCTTATGTGGTTGTATGTCTAACTGCCGGAATCTTTCGAGTCCGACTTTGGGAATTTGTTCTTTTTGCGTTGGGTGGCCGAGTGATTCGGATTATTGGAGCGCTTTATATCGCTCTTTTATTCAAAGAGGTTATCTAAAGGAAAATCTTGGGAATCTTACTTCGTTATAAAGGCTTTCTGAATCGTCGATCGCCTTAACCGATTCGCTCTTTACCTTTTTGGGGGCTTTTTTTTGAGCCTCTTTCGGCAAAGGCTCACTGATATTAATTACACTAAACTGCAAAGGGATCTTAATAATCACCTCAACCCCTTTTCCATGGGGAGTTATACTCAGTGCACCTTTAAAGCCGTCTCTATCTCTCGCTTCATTAATTCTCTCAATGGATTTTTTTGAAAACACATGAGAGTCTTTTAAAACTGTTAGCGTTGCATTTTGATCCTTTTGACGCAACTCAATTAAAATTTCTGATTCAGAACTTCTCCCTTCCAGTAACATGCTGACAAAAAGAGTTAAAAACAGTATTTCAAACTTTGATTGATCCCCCTGGACAGGAGCTTTGATATCCGAAATCAAGCAGGCGAATTTTCCTTCTTTATAGTTCTCTTTTATGACATGAATTAAATTTTTAGCCACAAGGCTCACATTGAACTTTTTGTCGCTACTAAAATGGCTTTGATAATTCTTAGCATCTAAAAGCGACTGATTCACTCGATGAATGTATTGCTTAACCTTGGGAATCGATTCTCTCCCCTCTACATCACAAACCGCTAATATGGAGGTAAGGGAATCATTTACCTCGTACATCATTCGATCATAAAAAAGCATACGGGCTTCTTGTTGAAGCTTTTCAATAATTTCCCCCTGTCTCTTTAAATCTTGTTTTCTGATAAGTTTAGAAATAACCATAAATTTTTTATCATGGTTTTTATATAATTTTTGGCTGTTGAGTGATAGGAAGAGGAGGGTGATTTAGAACCACCCCCCTTAACCTATATAAAGTTGCCCTCCCGCGAAACAAATAGTTAACTTCTTTGTGAAATAATGTCTGAATTACTCTGCGTTGTTAACGGTAACTATATTAAATGAAATTTATACTATTGTCAATTAACTATAACAAAGTATTGATTTTACCTTACTTGTAAGCTAAAATAGGGTTGTTCTTATCAGTTCACAACATGTTATTAATACATAAAATATGAAAATTGACCAAGTTTTGAAAAATTTAGGCCTACAAGACAAAGAGCCTGATATCTACCTTAACTTACTTAAAACACCTGGTGCTCAGCCCGCCAGTGTTATTGCAACAAGGGCCAATCTAAACCGTACCACTGTTTATAAAACCTTGGTTCGACTGGTTAAAAAAGGACTTGTTACCAAGGCTCAGCGCCATGGAATTACCTGTTTTTTTGCAGAAGACCCTGAAAACCGACTTAAGCTTCTTATTGATGAAAAGCAAAAACAGCTTGGTGAAATGAATCAGGCGATGCTAGAAACCCTTCCTCTATTAACGATGACAGAAGACGATTCCGACAGCCTTCCTAAAATTCGTTATTACGAAGGAATTGAGGGGATTAAGCAAATTTATGAAACTGTTTTAAAAGAAGGGGAAAATCAATATCGATACGGAGATATTACTAAAATTTATGAAGCTTTGGGGATTTACACTGATGAATACATTCAAAAGCGAAATGAGCTAGGCATTGTCACTCATGCGATTATGCCGCTTTATGAAAAGGATGAGAAAGAAATAAAAAAGAATATTCGCGAGCATCGGGAGGTGGTTTATATTCCTCATAAATACTTCCCAATTGAAGGGGAGGTTCGTATTTTCGGAAATAAAGTGGCCATTATGTCACTTCGTCAGGAATCACCCATTGGAGTGATTATTGAAAGTGATACCATTGCAAAAATGTTCCTTTCTATTTATATGCTCACCTGGAAAAACTACGGAGACAAGGCGATTAGGCCTTCCTCGTGATTTTTTTTGGTTTTGCGATCACGCACCAAAAAACCTCTCTATCTCCGGGTCGATCATACCCCTCTACCACCTTTGGAAAGGCTATTATTACTTCATACCCCTTTTCATTCAACATTTTATTGATCTCTTCGGGGGTCATAAAGGCTCTCAATATCCCCTCTGTCTTATGAATCCCCACCTTATAACCTCTTGAACTTTCCACCAAGTCATGCTCTTTAAAAGACGCTGAATCCGGTGTTTTTAGTGCCATCACTAAATACCCCCTTGAATGGAACAATATCTCATGAATGCTTCTTAGAATTTCCCTAAAAACTGGCTGCCAAAAATAATGCAATGTAGAAATACTCGTGATTACAGTGGTAACATCTGACATTCTTCCCCCCATCTGTTCCATTCCCTGGGCAACGCCCTGAATTCGTTTTACAAAATCTCCTACCTCTATCGACCAACCAGGGGCTATGTCTCCAGGCTCTCTTGCTACTAATAAGCTCTTAATTCTTGCGCGAGCAATATTGGCGGCTCTTTCACTTGCCTCTAAGCCAAGATATTGCTTTAAATTGGGCATATATTTAAGCCAATTCAAGGCATCGTTACCAATCCCTGGCCCCAACTCAAGAACTCTTGTGTTTGCGTGCTCCGCCCTCATAGCCTCCGAAGAGAAAAAATCTATTAAAAAATTTTCCACCAGCGGGTGCATACTATCCTTCTCTTCCATAAAGCTCCTCTTATCTTGATTCCCCTCGTCCCACAACCGCTGGTAAACCTGAAAAGAATTACAAACGGTTTCAATTAAAGGCATTGCCTCCCTTTTTTTTCCTTCTTTAATTAAACTCCGAATTTGAGCAATGCTTCTTTGATTTTCTGCGGGATCCATCCTTTCTTCAATTGGTATAGGAGGTGCTGGGCCTATAATAAGGCTTTCACTCCTTGATGACACCCCCTCCACTTCCCTTTTTTTCTTTTCAATTTCCTGCTCAAAGAAATTAATCAATTGATTGATCTTCTTCTGGAAGGTTCCTATGCCTGTATCGGCTAAATCAAGGGCTGGTTGATCACTTCGTACCAATGAATCAATTATATCAATAATTGGGTTAAGAACGTTCGACTTTACATAACTTGATAACTTATCGTTTTTTTTCAAAGCCTGAGTCATTTTTTGTGCTTCTTTTACATAAGAAATTAGAGCACTATTCCCATCCACCAAATCCACTCCATTTCTCCATATATCAGCTCTCACCCCTTGTATCTTCTGAACAAGTTCATTAAAACTCCTGGAAAAATAAAGCCCTTGTTCAGCGGCGTTTTCTAAACTCTTTTCTCTTTCTAATTCAAAATAATCTTTCAACCCTTCTATTGCATTGACCAAAAAAGACACCTCACCTTCTGAAATGCCCCCCTCTAGAATCAATATCCTGATCTCCTGATTTAAATTAATAAATTGCCCCATTGGCCCCCGTATTTCTCGAGCCTGAATATATTCTTCTAATGACTTCTGAATCGTCTGCATTTCTCTTAGAATTTCTATTACACCCCCCGCGTCATGCCCACCGTCATTAGCATTCTGAGAATATTTTAATATTTGAAGCCGATGAATTAAGACTTCAGATTTTTCACATAAATAATTTAATTTAGCCAGTATGTATTCAATATCATCTGGATATAAAATATTTTGATCCACCTCTTTGTCGCCATCGACAGTACTAGAAAGAATATCATTATCAGGAATTTCAACAATATCGGTCTCTTCTACCACCTCAAATTCCTCCCCCCCTGGTTTAGCAACGCCATTTGACATTTTTGAAAAGCTTAATGAGACAAAAATTTCAGTAAAAAGATGTTTTTACCCTTCTTAGCTCAAAGGAATAACATTCTGATTGCAAAACTAAAACTTGTCAATAGCTTTTTCTCTGAAAATGTCTTTAAAAAAGGGCTATTTAATGTCTCATTTTACATCATTTAAAAAAACTCAGGCTGCCCTTGCAACAACGCAACAAAACTCCTCTTTCTCCCCCTGCCTGTCGAAATTAGGAACTTTTCGGATCAATGCGCTTTCTATGGCAAAACCAACTTCCTCCATCAAATCGATAATTTGTTGCCTTGTCGTGGGATACACTCTAAGAATCAGATCCTTTCGATCGATCGACAAATTCATTCCCTCATCGTTTGCAATTCTATAGTGATTAGATTGATGAGCGGAATCCGAATTAACCGTTTTAATGGCATTACCCAAATATCCTCGTTGCTCTTGAAGTAGGGAGAAAAGCAATTGGTAATATTCTTTTAACAATTCAATGGGTAGGTAATGAAGAGTTGAATTGCCATAAATATGAGTCAAGTTCAAATTTTTCATATCACCCTCCTGCAATGTCTTGATAGCGTCTCTTTTTTTAATAATGATTCTTTCAGCAACTGCTTTTAAGTTGGGTTTCTTTTGAGCCATTTTAATCAACCCACCCCTAAAACTTTCAATGGCATACGCACTGTTATCGATTGCAATCACTTCAGCACCTGCCTTTGCAAATGCAAAAGAATCCCTTCCCATTCCACACCCTATTTCTAAAACACGAGATTTAGGCCCTATTCCAGCCCGTTTAATAAAATCTTTAGCGAATTGATTAGGCTTATTAATCGGACGGCCTGAAAAACAATGATCTCCCTTCATATGAATATCATCATAACGCTTACTTGCAACCAAATTACATTCCCCAAAAACCTCTAAACCACTATGCTGCTTTTTACGATCAGGACTTTTTAAATTTAATATTGCCTGGTGAATTTTTTCATAATCCTCAGTTCCTTGAAATAAATTCCCCAATTCCTTAATGCCCATCATTATTTCTAGGTAAGAATTACTTTTTTCTGCTTCACTTTTTATTTTCATAAAAATCCTCTCAAAGTCGCCAGAAAGACTGGAAAACGTTGATCGAAAGCTGCCTAGCGATTCCCTCGACAAATTCACATCTCCTTCAAAATGTCCTTCTAATAAGTCCTGATTTAGCTTCTTAAGAGACTCAAGTGATTCTTTTGACCTTAGTAAGATTTGCCTGCAAGCCTCTTTTGATTCTAATAAACTCGCCTTTTCTATCATCTGGCCTGCCTCACTCTCTCTTTCAAAATCATTCTTATCGATCAAGCTTACAATATCCTCAAGAACCACTATCGCTTTTGTCAGATCCAAAATATTCTTCCTGCAAACATCTTGATAATGCAACCTACGCTCTTTAGATACCCCTCTTTTTAAGGCAGCATCAACCCTTTTTCTTGCATCTCCTCTTCTAGCTTTCTCAAGCTTTTTCTGCCTACCCTTTTCTTTTGCACGAACCCGAAAACGTTCCTTATTCTTTTTCTTCATAAAATTCTTAAGAAGTCATTAAAATAAGTTTTGTTTTTGTGTGTAGCTCATCATAACACATGAGGTGATTCTTCTGTCAATATTCAACCTATCAACCCACCACCTTCCACCTTGTTTCTTTTTCCAGCTGCCCTGGAATGGTGAATCCAGCTGCCTTTGTATGCCCCCCTCCTCCATATCCTGAAGCAATTTCCGCCACATCAACTTCTTCGCGTAACGTTCTTAAAGATCCTTTAACTTTCCCCTCCTTCTCCGTCAGGATCACACTGTACTTTGCATCTGGCACGGAGTTCACATAATCCACCACGCCAGTCATCTCAGAATAATCGGCGCCTGTGTCGGTAAAATCTTTTTCCCGCACCACTGACATCGTCACTCGTTCTCCGTTTTGGTGAATGTTTTTTAAAACCCTTCCCCACAAACGCATGGTCGAAATTTTAGTGGTGTTAAAAATTTCTTTTGAAATGCTTCGCAAATTGGCCCCTTTTGCCAATAATCGTGCGCCGATTCTTAGTATCTCCGATGTGGTATTAGAATGCATAAAGCTCCCCGTATCGGTGTAAACCCCTGTTAGTAAACAGGTGGCCGTATGACGGTCGATTGAATAGTTTAAAGCGGTGAACATTTCATATAAAATAGCGGTCGCTGAAGGCGCTTCGGTGTTCACCAAATTATATTTTCCAAAATAATCATTTGAAGGGTGATGGTCGATGTTTACCACCTCAAGCCCTTTGTTAAATAAGGCAGTGTGAGACTCGTGAATCCCTGTCATGTAATTTGCCCCTGCGTCCAAAATAAAATAAGCATCGTAATTCAATTGCGGACTGCCTATCTTAAATTTCTCGATATTTGGTAAAAATTTAAACTCTTCCGGAGCTTCATCGATACATATAATTTCGGGGGCTTTCCCCATTTGAAATAAAACCTGATACAACGCCAAAGCCGATCCGATTGTGTCGCCGTCGGGCGATTTGTGCGGAACAATGAGAATCCGATTGCTCCTTTGTATGAGGGTATCAATTTTTTCGAGTTCTTGGGGATTGAGTTGCATTTTATTTTTTATTTAAACTTTGTATTATTTAAGTTTTTTACTTAAGGATTAAAAATAGAACTGAAGGACGAGGGTGACAAGTAAATGGAGTGGTCAGGTTTTAGTTTTTAGGTTCTGGCAATAACTTGAGTACTTCGTAGTAATGGTTCATAGCTTTTAGCAATAGCAATAGTGGAAATTATTAACCTTAACTATTGCAATATGCTATTTGCTACAAACTATTGCTGATAATTAAATTGAGAATTGAAAAATTAAAAATAATAAATGTATACTAAACTTAGTATGAATAAAATTTCCCTCATTTTCATCGGCACCGCCGACATTGGCGCTCCCCTTCTTGAATCGCTATCAAACGATGATCGCTTTGATGTAAAACTTGTAATCACCCAGGTGGATAAACCTGCGGGGCGAAAGATGGAGCTTACCCCCCCTCCTATTAAAGTTAAGAGTGAAGAGCTAAGAATTAAGAGTTATCAGCCAGAGGATATTAACTCAGAAGAAAGTCTTCAAAGAATTCGTGAGATTAATCCAGATATGATTGTTTTGATGGCGTATGGGCAAATTTTAAAAAAGGAACTTTTGGATATTCCAAAATACGGATGCATCAATGTACACGGATCTATCCTTCCAAAATACCGTGGAGCCTCCCCTATTCAGCAAAGTCTTTTACAACAGGATGATATAACAGGCATTAGTATTATGCAGATGGTGGAAAAAATGGACGCTGGCCCTGTTTTTAAAGTCGCCGATATTCGTGTTTCAACCGAAGACAACGCCATTGTCTTATCGGAACGACTGGCTCAACTGACCGCCTACGAAACGCCTAATGCTCTCTCTGCCATCGTCAGCGAACATTTAACCGCCGAGCCGCAAAATGATTCCGAAGCGACCTATTGCCAGAAGATTAAAAAATCGGATGGGGAAATCAACTGGAATGAAGACGGAAAAACTATTTTAGCCAAAATTCATGCCTACGCTGGCTGGCCAGGAACCTTTACTTTTTGGAACGGCAAACGCCTTAAAATTCTCAAAGCTCAATTCGATGGATTCGATGGTGAAGCGGGTCAAGTTTTTAAAAAAGATCACTTTACTATGGTGGGCACCGGCAAGGGCTCGCTTATTTTAGATCAGGTTCAAATAGAAGGAAAAACCGCCCAATCCATTGATCAATTCGTGTCGGGATATTCAGATTTTATAGATGGAAGATTGGGCTAGTGATTTCTTAAGGTATATATCTATCAAATGATATCCTGTTTTTATCAACCCCTACCTCTTAACTTCTCTCTGAATTTCGTGTATAATGTTCCCGAAAAATAAATAAAAAAACATGCAATCAAAAAATCTGACACTTGTCGGAGAAGTGATTATTGCCAACTTATAAACGTTGTTGCGATTTTTTCTGCTTTTGATAAAATGAACTCTAAATATAAATTAAAAATTTACTATGGCTATGTCTCCTTTCGACCGATTTACCCCCAATGCTAAGCAGGCTTTGAGCATTGCAGAGGAAGAATCCCGCAAAAACAATCTACCTTATATTGGTAGTGAGCATTTAATGATCGGACTCTTGAGCAATCCTCGATCACTGGCTTTTTCTATTCTAACGGGAGCGGGTGTATCACTTGAAAATGTTCGGATGATCCTCAGTTCCGCTTCTAATCAGGAGCCTGAATCTAAGCAGGTTCAGCACGGACTTTCCTCTTATTTAACTAAAATTATTGAAGATGCGGTTCATGTCGCTCATAAATTTGGACACC
>DAOWGG010000112.1 GCA_030637565.1 Candidatus Peregrinibacteria bacterium
GTCCGTTCGATCTTCTAAATCCGGTACAGAATCGCCACAAGCCGCCACTAGCATGATGGAAAGGGTGACTAAAAATAATTTAAACCAATTTTTCATAATAACTATTATTTAACGTAATAACGAAATAACGATATAACCATTACTGTCGCCTATTTATCGTGTGAGGCATTATAGCACCCTTGCGGGAATTTACAATTTACAATTCCAAATTTACGACTTTTGTTATAACGTTATATCGTTTTAATGTTTTGAATCATGTTTATTGCTTTTGAAGGCTTGGACGGCTCTGGATCCTCCACTCAATCACGCTTGTTGGCGGAAAAATTAAAGAAGAATGGTCATGCTGCTCTACTCACTAAAGAGCCGACTGGCGATAATCCAATCGGGAAACTTATTCGTGAAGTACTTCAACATAAATGGGAGGCATCCCCCGAAGGACTTCAGCTTCTTTTTTGTGCCGATCGTGCCGAACATCTAAAAAATGAAATTGAACCTGCCCTTAAAAACGATCAAGTCGTGATTACGGATCGCTATCTATTTTCAACCATCGCTTATGGCGCCCTGGCAGTGAATGATATTAAGTGGCTCGAGAATCTCAATCAGCATTTCCTCCTGCCCGACATCACCTTTTTGTTTAAATTAGACCCTAAAATTTGTATTGAACGCATTCAAGGCCGTGGAAGTGAATTTGAGCTGTTTGAAAAGCAGGAAAAATTGGAGAAAATTTGGGAGAATTACGAAAAAATCGCCTCTGACTATTCTAATTTTCATATCATTGATGCTACGAAGAGTATTGAGGAGATTGCGGAGGGGATTTGGAGTGTTGTGGAAGACAATTTAACTTAAATCGTACAACTAGTATTTATATGGAAATATGAATACTTCAGATAAATACTAGTTGTACGATTTTTTCTCATATACACCAAAACCCTGTACCGTACGGTACAGGGTTGGTCTATTAACTTTGTTTAAGCTGAACTAATTATCCAGAAACACACATCGTTGGTACGATTCCTCCAGGGATTTCACATCCACCATCGTCGGTGAATACTTCTGTTCCTTCAGCAATTATGTACACACGAGATACTGCTCCTGTTGTGTCCTGACAAATCCAGTAACCAGTTGCGGCTGCAGTAAAGGTAGAAGTTGGATCGATTGGGATTTCACGTAGGTAGCTTGGTACCAACGTAGTAGAACAATCGTAAGTGGCTGCTCCACCTGGAGCTCCAAATTCAACCGCTCCTTCGAAACCACCAGTTCCTACACCGATACCACTTAAGTCGGGATCACATGCAGGAATATCAGCGGCTGCTGGAGATACCGCCCCTAGCAAACACTGTGGAAGTGCTCCACGTGCTGTTGGAGGGGTTTGATATTGATAAATAGCGCTCAAAAGCGTACCGATTTCGGATTTTCGCTCTGAGTCGTTCGCTTTACCAAATTGCTGAGCTGGGTTAACTGCCACCAAAACGATTCCAGCAAGAATCGAAATGATACCAATTACAATTAGCAACTCAATTAAGGTAAAACCTTTCTTATTTTTAATCATGTTGATTTTTGTGTTAAAAAATAATTGTATGATTTTATATAGATTTTATAGGCTCTTTCAAGTGAAATCAAGTAAATTATCTTAAAAATAAGCGAATAGTAAATTCAACTTGATTTAAATAATTCAGATTCTCATCTCCTGTCGGCTTGTAGTCCATACTCAATTTTAGAATATTTGTGATGTAGCGAGATTCAGTCAGCTCCTCTAAAGCCGCTTTGAGATCATCAATGTTTTGATCTATTTTGAGTTGAATCGTATAATCGGCAAAATGATCAATAAAAATTTGCTCCTGTTTACTTCTTACCGCCACTTCAGCTTTTGGATCTACTTCAGAAAATACCCCTTCAACATAGGAGATAAACGGAACGACCTCTTCATATTCAGCAAATTCCTTTCTGCTCAACGATTCATCCTCTATAACAATTTCTTTTAAGGCGATAACCTCCAGACTTTTCAATAAAGCTTCATTGGTTGTAATTTCCTCTCGGTTGAGCTCTGCCTTACCTTCATAAGAAAAAAAGGTTGTCCCTAGCATCCCTATTGCAATAATGAGCAATAAAATCAAAAGCGTTAAAGACCTTAACATTTTACTGTGGATAACAATCTGCCAAATTTTGGTTTTTGTTTTTGAGCTCAAAATTATGGGGTTATTTCTTCGGCTACTTCTTCTGCAAAAGGTGTCTCTTCTATTTTTGTCAACTCGTCCTCAACTGCATTTTCAACTTCCTGAGAAGGCAGTTCTTCCACCACGTCATCGGAAAGGCTTTCTGATGCGGATGCTTTCAATGTTTCTCCCGATAAATAATCCTGATTGATTAATAAATCCACCTGAATGAATCGCTCTCCTTTTCCAGCTAAATTAGAAAGGGGTGAATTCACGTCTGAAAATAGAGGCTCTGAATCGAGTTCAATCACCCATTTCTCAGTATCCTCACGTGAACTGGTTTTAGCCCGTATTCCTATGTTCATTTGTCTGTCGAGCCCCAATTGGTAAGATGCATTCACCACCCCAATGCCATTTAGATTATATTGATCGATTTTGCTAATCACCTCGCTAGCAGGAATGTTGTCGCTCAAGACTGCCTTGATTTGCTCTTGAACTTGCTCTTGCTGCTGATTGGACTGTACTGCCTTTGCCAAATAAGGATTATTTACTTTTTCCTGAGAAACCACTAACTCTTTTTGTACTCCAAGATAATTAAAATAACTTTTCGCTGTTACAACCCCAGTTAGCACCATTAATCCTGCCAGAGCAATGGAAATTAATGAGAAGCTTACTTTCAAAATGGGGAGCATGTAAGAAACGTGCAACTCTTCTTTTTCATTTTGAGGAAGTAGATTTGATTCTCGCTCATGAACTACCTCCGAGACGCCCCTAAGGGCCAATCCAATGGCATTGAAATAAAAACGTTGTTGGCTTTTTTCAATTTGCACCCCTTCGAAATGATCCAATATCAATGCTTCTGGTAATTCTTTTTTTACGGTATTGCGAAGCTCCACACAAGTTCTGCCCAATTCAATGAAATAAATCACCCCTATCTCTGTTCCCCATTCCATTTTTGCAACCTTAGAAAGTTCTTGAATCTTCCCTGAAAAAGTTGTCATAAAACCATCGAATATCTCTTGAGCTTTTTTATTTTCTTCAGTTTCTTCAAGCTTTCCAGATCGGATTTTCTCGAGCAATGCCTTAGCATCGGATGTCACTTCAATGTTTAATTCTTTTTTTAAATGCTCGATAATTACATCTTCACCAAAGTTTAAACTCAGTGCATGGGACAAGCCTGCTTTGTTTTGAATACTTATTAGAGAACGGACATGGTTCACTTCAACCAGCATGGTAGCTTGCTCACTTTTATAAGCCTGACAAGCTCGCATTAAACTATTTTTATCAACATCAATCGCCACCACATCAAACCCAGCCTCTTGAAATATATCGACAATCGGTTGAACAATGCTTTTTTGAACTGCAACAAAATCATAAACAATGTTTTTTTTATCCTTTTGGTTTTTAAGCTTTTTATAGTCTACAGCGGCTCTTGAAAGATCAATGGGGATAAAATCTTTTGCATGATGCAAAATTGCCTCATGATCATCAGCATCTTCTGCGGGAACCTCTAAGTAATGAGAAAATGTTTTTTCTTCAGGAATCGAAATTATTACATTTCTACTTTTTATCTCCCCCTCTTTCCCCTCTTTCAAAAGCTTTTCTAAAGCCATGTTAAAAGCCTCAACCTTTAGAATGATTGAGTTCTCGTCAACAATCCCTGGTTCAAGCTCAACCCGAGAATAATTGGTGACCTTAAAAGTATCTTTTCCTATCTCTAAGCTCACCGCCGTTAGGGACGAATTTCGAACTTCTAAGCCAATGGTGTTTTTTGGTATCTTTCCCATAGAAATTTAAGAAAACAGTTCAGATAAAGACATCACATCAATTGTATTCATATATTCAAAAGTACCGTTGGCATGGTGAACATCATGGCGGGATATTTTTAATTCATAACGAAATGTTCGGCTGAACCCCTGACTCTGACCCGTTATATCTAAGTTGGCCAATCGCTCTACAATTCCCAAAGTAACCTGCTGAGGAGCAAACCACTCAATGACTACGGAGCATGATTGATCGGTTGTAAGCTGATAATTAAGTGTTTGATCGAATTTTTCCTCTTGGCGAATACGATATAAAGTATCCTCTAAACAAGAAACTACATTCACTCTGGATTGTTCGTAATTAATACTACTTAAAGACAAAGCCGCATTATCGACACCATCAAGTAACATTCCAATCGCAAACAGCATGGCAATCGCCGCCACAATAAGGAGGCTGACAATTGCAATAAAACCCTGATTTTGTTTTTTGTTTTTGTTCATTTTATTTCCAGTTGTGGAGCCGGTTGTGGGGCCAGTTGTGACTAATTGATCCACAACTGACTCCACTATTGGCCCCACTATTGGTTTTTTACCACTTCAAATGTGCTGTGAAGTAATCGATCAACATGAATGCTGGAGCACTCGTTTGACCTGGTTGAAGCACTCCATTCCAATTGAATTGCATACGAGCGCGAATGATTCGATTTTCTAATCCACCTAAGAATTTTTGAGGATTGGCTCCATCGTACTTAATCTCAAAGGCCTGTTGGTCACTGATTGCTCCATCCAAGTTCAATGCTCCAACCACTTCCCATGCAGCAGTTTCCCAGTTGTACAATTCTAAGTTCTGAGAACCATTCAAAGTTCCATTGATTGGACAGCTCGCTGCAAGGCTATTGCAGAAGAATTGAGTAATGCTCTGGTAAGCCACTTCGCCTCCAATAGTAATACTCTTTAATTCATCGGCTTGCCCCTGAGACAAGATTGATTTAAAGCTTTTTTCCCAATAAAGGTCTTCTTCACCTTCCTGAGTTCCCCCCATATAAGCAGGGGTGGTGGTGTCATTATCCATAAAGGTTTTCCATCGAGAACACCATTCTGGAAGCTCTCCATTAGCGGCCTGATAACAATTGTCAGCAAAGATATCACCGACGACCACACCGGTTCCTCCATCTCCACAATTATCGGAGCATCCTCCTGGACAATAGTAAGTGAAACGAGGGGAAGTAGCGGTTGGAGGTGTTGGAGAGACTACTTCAGCCCCTACACCAAAGTCGAACTTAATAGCTGTAAGAGGACTTGTATTGCCAACGCTGCTTACTATGAAAGCATGGCTTTGCCCTGCAATGCTCATTAGGGTTATTTTAAATCCAAGGCTTTCAACACTTTCTCCTTCGTCAGTTAAGGTTTTAATATCCACACCACCTGCCTCTACGGTTATTGTGATATTTCCAGAGACTCCTGTGACATCAATCATAAATAAATCGGTGCGCTGACTTCCTTCTTCACCTAATGGATAATCTGGATTAAAGAAGTTTACCCATCCTTCTTCTTGATTAACTTCCACTTGGTAGCTCACCTGACTCACTTCGTTATTTCCCTGCCATGCGTAATCTGTTGCCGCATCCTGAGCCGCCTCAATTACGCCCTTAACTCCTCCAGGAATATCCATATTCATCACACTTTCATAAATGTTATTAGGAGCATAGTCAATCAGCTTTGTGTTTAAGCTGAAAATCTGCTGAAGATTTCCTTCTGGAAGAGGTGGATTACGATCAATAATCGCCTGCAAAACGGCTGGTGACAATGGACTGGAGCTCACCAAAATATTCTTAAGTGGCCCAGGAGGCATTGGAGGCTCCTGATTAATTAAAGTAATTAAATCTAATTCACCATTGTCTTGAGTACAGTTGAAAGCGGTCAAGCCACCCCCTGTTCCTCCAGCTCCTCCCCCTTCATCTAAATCTAAGTCACAAGCATCTCCGATGCCATCACCATCGGTATCTGTTTGATCTGTATTTTCAACCGTTGGACAGTTGTCCAATTCGTTTGCTACTAAATCAGTGTCGTAATCCTCTCCTGCAGGAAGTTCTGGCTCACTGCCTGGACCTGCGAAGAAAAGAGTTCCATCACACTCATCTCCAATCCCATCACCTTCGTAATCTTCCTGAAAGGGGTTATAGGAGAGTACACAGTTATCCAATTCATTACAAATACCATCTTCATCGGAATCTCCGCAGCACTGAGGATGTCGTGGGAACTTATCCTGATAATCAGGGCAGTCATCTCCATCAAAATCCCCTGCTTCTAAATTAGCAGATGTGATATATTCTTGTATAGCTCCCCCCTCTTGCGTTCCCATTACCATTAAACGGGCAGCAACACCTAAAATGATTTCAGGATCGTTCATATTGTCGCTAATACGCTCAAAGTAAAGACTTTCTAACTCCAGATCATCTGAAGTTAAGCTAGCCGTTACCCCACCTTCAGTGATATCAATAGATTTTTCAGTTAAATTTCCCTGAATAGAGACCACTGAATCATCGGCCATTACCAATGTCAGCACTCCTCCTGGGCTATTGAAATCTGAACTTGCAACATCCACTTTTTTGGCTGATGTAATCAAATCATAGATTCGCTCAATTGCAAACTGACTGTCTGCATTGGATTGTTTTTCGCTTTGATGCTGTTTGTCGAAACGAATTGAATTAACAGATACCGCGAGTAAGACGGGTACCAAAACCAAA
>DAOWGG010000123.1 GCA_030637565.1 Candidatus Peregrinibacteria bacterium
AATGTATATTGGTCCCACGGATGTGCGTGGGCTTCATCACCTTATTTGGGAAATTGTTGATAATTCGATCGATGAGGCGATGGCGGGTCATTGCGATAAGGTTTTAATTATGGTTAATGAAGATGGGAGTATGACGGTGGCGGACAATGGTCGTGGGATTCCGATTGATAAACACAAAACTACAGGTCTTTCTGCGCTTGAAACGGTTTTGACCGTTTTACATGCGGGGGGTAAATTTGGCGGAGATGAATCAGGTTACAAGGTGTCAGGTGGTCTTCATGGAGTGGGTGTTTCGGTGGTGAATGCACTTTCATCTAAGTTGATTGCCGAGATTCGCCGTGACGGAAAAGTGTATCGGCAGGAATATAGGGAGGGAGTAGCTCAGAGTGACATTCAGGAGGTTGGAACCACCACTTCTACAGGTACTTCGATTACCTTTTGGCCGGATGCTAAGGTTTTTGAGACCGTTGTTTTTGATTCAAAAACCGTTTTAACTCGCCTTCGTCAGCAGGCTTATTTAACCAAGGGTGTTAATATTCTTTTTGAGGATAAGCGAGTTGAACTTTATGAAGGAGTTTTGCCAAAAGGAGCTAGTTTGAAATATCGATTTTATTTTGAAGGAGGGGTTCGTTCTTATGTGGATCACTTGAATCAGAATAAGGAGTCGATTGGTGATACGATTTATATTGAAAAGCAAACCGATGAGGCTTATATCGAGATTGCCCTTCAATACACTCAAGCTTATAACGAAAATATTATTACCTTTGCCAACAATATTCACACGTTGGAAGGAGGAATGCATTTAACAGGATTACGAAGCGCTTTAACGCGTTCGATCAATGCTTACGCTCGTACTAAAGGCTTCTTGAAAGAGAAGGATGACAACATGACAACGGAGGACGTTCGTGAGGGGCTTACCGCTGTTCTTTCGGTAAAACTTGCTGAACCTCAATTTGAAGGGCAGACAAAATCAAAACTTGGAAACCCAGAGATCAGAACTGCGGTTGAAAGTGTGTTCAATGAAAAATTCACTGAATACATGGAGGAAAATCCGAATGAGGCTAAGAATATTATGGCTAAATGTATGCTGGCGGCTCGAGCACGTCTCGCTTCTCGTGCGGCGCGCGATACTGTGCTTCGTAAGGGAGCTTTAGAAGGGGCAACGCTTCCTGGTAAGCTGGCGGATTGCTCTTCTCGTAAGCCAGAAGAAAGTGAAATTTACATAGTGGAGGGTGATAGCGCGGGCGGAAGTGCTAAACAAGGGCGTGATCGTTACTTTCAGGCGATCTTACCACTTCGCGGTAAGATTCTGAATGTGGAACAGGCTCGTTTGGATCGCATGCTTGGTAATAATGAGATTAAAAATTTAATCATTGCTCTTGGAACGGGAATTGGAGAGACTTTTGATATTGAAAAGATTCGTTATCACCATATTGTCATTATGACGGATGCGGATGTGGATGGTGCTCATATTCGAACGCTTTTACTTACCCTTCTTTATCGTTATTTCAAACCTCTTATCGAAGCGGGGTACATTTATATTGCTCAGCCACCGCTTTACAAAATTTCGAAAGGGAAAGCTTCTCAGTACGCTTATACCGATGATGAAAAGGTTTCAATTCTTTCTGATCTAGGTATTAAGATTGATGAAGAGGCTGATGAAGATGCCGATGAGGATTCTGAAAAAGATCCTAATGAGGCATTGACTGAAGGGGGTGATGAAAAGAAGGCAGCTAAAAAACCACGTGTTTCTATCCAGCGCTATAAAGGTTTGGGTGAAATGAATCCAGAGCAACTATGGGAAACGACGATGGATCCACAAAAACGTACAATGCTTCGAGTGACTATTGAAGACGCTGAGAAGGCAGATGCGATTTTTGATACTCTTATGGGATCTGAAGTGCCTCCTCGTCGTAAATTTATTCAAACTCACGCTAAGAAGGTAAAAAATCTTGATATTTAATCCTTATATAGGTAACGTACTAAACCATTCATTTCTATTCATTTGTAACCACTTGTCATGAAAACTCAGTTTAAATTTATCAAATACACTAAAGTTTGGCTTGCCGTCTCTTCTCTTCTAATTTTAATTGGTGCTGGCGCCATGATTAGTAATAAGATTCGTTATGGTCAGGCGATTTCAATGGGAATTGATTTTACAGGAGGAACCTTAATGGAGCTTCAGTTTGACGAAGCGGGCAATGATTCTGTTAATAAGCTTCGAGAAGCAATTGATACTGCCGCTCCGAATACCGTTAGTCAGATCACAGTCACCGATCTTGATACTTACATTGTTCATGGAAAAGATATTTCTGAGGAAGAACATGATGCGGTGAATGCTTCTATTGAGGCTTCTTTGGGAGCTTTCGAAGAGATTCGTTTTACAACGATTGGTCCAAAAATTGGTGAAACTTTAAAGCAGAAAGCTTTTGTTGCACTTATTATCGCGATGTTCGCAATTGTTTTTTACATCGCTTACGCCTTCCGTCGTGTTCCTAAGCGAGTGAGTCCTTGGCGTTTTGGAATGTGTGCTATTTTTGCCTTGATTCACGATGTGCTGATTACTCTTGGAATCTTCGCCTTGCTTGGTTTTGAAGTGGATGCTTTCTTTATCACTGCGCTTCTAACCATTATGGGTTTCTCGGTTCACGACACTATTGTGGTTTTCGACCGTATTCGTGAGAATCTTAAAAATCAGGGTCGTGATGACACTTTTGGTAAGGTTGCCGACTTGAGCCTTAATCAAACACTTTCTCGATCGATTAACACATCAATTTCAACTTTGTTTACCTTAGTAGCTCTCTACATTTTGGGGGCAGAATCCATTCGTATTTTTGTGTTTGCATTGATCGTTGGTGTGATTGTCGGAACGTATTCTTCTATTTTTATCGCGAGTCCAATTCTTACCATTTGGCAGGAGCGGAAACGAGTGCGATAATTTTAGGGTGACCTTCTCTTAAACTTCTGATAAGCTTTCTTCGGTTTAGACAGATTTCTCATTACTTTGTG
>DAOWGG010000061.1 GCA_030637565.1 Candidatus Peregrinibacteria bacterium
AAACAATTAAAAACAATGCATATTTTAAACGAAAATAATTAATGAAAACTATCGACCTCAAAACCACCACTGGCGATCAAAAAATCCTCATCGAAAAAGGTTTGCTTAAAAATACAGCCAACTTAATTCAAAAAGAGTATCCAGGTAGCCGTGTAATCATTATAACCGACAGCACCATCGATCAGATTTACGGAAAGGAAATAAAAGCCAATTTTACTAATGCGCTTTATTTAGTGGTACCAGAAGGGGAAGAGTCTAAAGACTTTAAAACCGTTATTGATCTATCCGAACAACTCGTTCAAAACGGTATCACCCGTCACGATGTGATTCTTGGGCTCGGCGGCGGAATGGTGACAGATTTAGCAGGCTTTGTGGCCTCGATTTATATGCGTGGCATGAACTATATGGTAATGCCAACAACACTATTAGGAATGGTGGATGCAGCGATTGGTGGGAAAACAGGAATCGATTTCCACGGAAAAAACCTAATTGGAACCATTTATTTGGCCGACTTTGTTTTAATCGACCCCGATTTTTTAAAAAGCTTTCCTGATCCACATAAGCTTCATGGGATGGGAGAGGTGATTAAATACGCTGGCATTATTAATGCCTCATTGTTTGAAGATTTTGAAAAAAAGCCAATGGACATTGTGACCATTATCGAAAAATCAGCCCAAGCCAAAACCAACGTGGTAATGCAAGATTTAAGGGAGGAAGGAATGCGAAAAATATTGAATTTTGGACACACTTTCGGCCACGCCATTGAACTCGCCATGAACTTCAAGCTTCATCACGACAAAGCCATTTCAATCGGAATGGTTCTAGCCAATCAAGTAGCTCAAAACCTAGGCAAACAAGATGCAGAAATCGGAAATAAAATTAAAAACACATTGGAACAATTTGGATTGCCAACAGAACTCCCATCGGAACTGACATTAAATGAATTAGCCGAACTAATAAAAAAGGATAAAAAACGAAAAGGGGAGATAATTGATTTTATTGTTGTGACAGAACTTGGAAAAACAGAAATCATTCCGTTAAAACCAGAGGAATTAGTAAAATTAGCTGCATAGCAAAAACCCGCCTTTCTGTCATTCCTGCGCAAACAGGAGTCTAGAAAATTGGGTCTTCGCAAAAGGGTTAGTTTTTCCCGTGAACGCGCACATCCTTTCGAAGCATCTTGTAGCGAAGTAGCTGAGCCACCTTCGTCGCTGACAAAATCAACACCTGCTCACCCTTTCGGAGTTCGTACAGTGAATTCAACGTCTCAGGATCAAGACAGATGAAGTCGAAAACAGACTCAATACGAAAGAAGCTCAGCGCTGAATCCCAATCGCACTCCATGAGCTCCAGCTCTTCATCGAGCTTTCGGTTCATTTTGAAGTACCACTCCAGATTGATGCTCTCATCACAAGCGAGTTGATCCTGTTCCAGGCGAACAAGGTAGGCTGACGCATTGTCAGAAGTTGACTGAAACTTACTACAATCGTAGCCTTCGGCATGAGCTCCATCGGAACCCACAAGCAGAACCAGCAAGGTGATTAGGAAAAAGTGAAAACGCATCGCACGTTCCTCGGCTGCCTCTTTCAGCAGCATGGGGGTTAAACCAGCCAACTAACTACCAAAAATTGATAATCAAATGGCTGGCAAAACCTAAAATCCTTTTGCGAAATGATCACATCTTAAGCGCAAAAAATTGACTCAAAATGAACAAAGCTCATGTTGTCACAACGATCCAAAATGATCAACATCAATTTAAATTATCTGATATATTAATGATATGAACAAAATCTTAATCGCCACCGGTAACTTCGGCAAATATAAAGAACTAATGGAAGTACTAGAAGAACTTCCATTTAAATTCGTAAGCCTGAATGATGAAAATATTGAAGGAGATGTAGAAGAAGATGGTGAAACCTATGAATCCAACGCCATACTAAAAGCAGAGTTTTTTGGACGAAAAGTAAACCTCCCCACAATCGCCGACGATTCAGGAATTTTAGTGGAAGCACTGGCGGGTGAATTGGGAGTAAAAACCAGACGCTGGGGAGCAGGTGCCGACGCGAGTGATGAAGAATGGCTAAACTTTTTTTTACATCGACTGGCCTTTGAAAAAAACCGACAAGCCGAATTTGTAAGTGTTGTCGCTTTTTATCGCCCCGAACAAGAAACGTTAACCTTCCGTGGTGAATGTAAGGGGCTTATCTTATCGGAACCAGAAGTAGATCTAGAACCAGGAATTCCTCTTTCGTCTGTATTTTTACCAGAAGGAAAAGATAAAGTATTCTCATCATTGGATAAGCACGAAAAAAATGAAATATCTCATCGCGGAAAAGCCATTAAACAATGTCATGACTACTTATTAAAACACTTTTTATAATGGAAATGGGATCTCCTGAAAAAAGCTTTGAAGAATTATTAGACGAATATTCATCATCTGCCGATGTTGAAAAAGCCTTAAGTGAAAAACAGGCTAGTTTAGAGGAGGTTGATCCAATAAATGTTAAAAGGGACTATCCACGTCCACAGGATGAATTGGATCTACACAACTTCACAGGCGAAGAAGCGAGACGAAAAACGGAAAGCTATATTCGTAATTCCCAACGAAATAAATTAAAAACAATTCGAATCATCACTGGCAAAGGAATCCATTCAGAAAATGCTAAAGCAGTAGTTCGGGGGATAGTATCAGAAACAGTAATCAGCCTAAAAAAAGAAGGTTTGGTATCAGACTATGAATGGGAAAGTAAAACGGAACAAAGAAGTGGTGCAATCATTGTCTATCTTGCAAGTCGATAAGCTGACCCTTAAGATAGGACTATGGAAATTAAAAAATCAAAAGGGATTGGAACCGTTCTTCATTTGATTGAACACATGGAGGAATTGAAAAAAAGAGCCTTACGCTACAAGGTGAGTTTTAAGGCAGAAGAGCGAGGGTACTTAAAGCCAAAGGAGGATGAGAAAATGGAACACCTCACTATTTCCTACTGGCAATCCCGAGCGGCGCTTTTAGATGTTGCCCTGAATGCGAATGAAGAGATTGGAAAGAAAAACATTTCAAAAGATGAAAAACTGACCTTATTTATTATAGGTTATGCTGCCACCATCGTACTGGTAGATATGGCTCGTTTTTTTGGAGAAAATTTTGAAGGAGGGAGTGTCCTGAGAAAGAGATTAAATGAACCGAACAAAAAGTTTGGAATGCCAACAGGAATATATGATGCCATCCAAAAATCATTCAACGATCCCAAGAGGATATGGCACATTTATTACGCAAATCAAACCTATGAAAAAGAATTAAAAAAACTAGAAGAGATTGGGAAAAACGACAAGCGACTAAAAAAACTTTTAAAAATCATTGCAAAGCTAAAAAAACGCATCGAATTAACAAAATGGAATTTTATCAAAGAGCGGTTTCAAGAATTTAGAAATCAAACGATAGATCTCTTAAAAAGACCAATTGTAAAACAGATGTATGGAACGCAAGAATCGGTTTCTCGGCTCATTAGCTTTGTTCGGTTGCGACCCTGGCGCCAACCCAAAATTCCCAAAAAAATTGCCGAAGAATTGATGATACTCATGCAACCAGGAGATGTAATAATTACTCGAAAAGAACATGTAATGACCAATTACTTTCTGCCGGGCTACTGGCCTCATGCCACCCTATACTTAGGACGATTGAGTGAGTTAGAAAAAATAGGAATTGGGAAATCCATACGCCTAAAAAAAGTGTGGGAAAAATTAAAAAATCTCCTAGCCCCTAATTCATTACGGGTACTAGAAGCATTAAAAGATGGTGTAAAAGTTCGATCAATAGAATCTCCTTTTAATAACGATGCCATCGCCATTATTCGACCAAAATTAGACTGGGAATATGTTAAAAAAGCGATCGCCCGAGGGCTGATTCATGCAGGGAAATCCTATGATTTTGATTTTGACTTCCGACAAAGCAGCCGCTTAGTTTGCACCGAAGTGATTTACCGAACTTACGAAGGAATAGGAGGAATGCATTTTAAATTAGGGGAAAGAGCCGGTCGACTGAATTTATCTGCCGAAGACATGCTCAATATGACCTTAAAAGAAGACCAATTCCAGCCCATTGTCATCTATTGCCCAATTAAAAGCAAAAAAATACATACTGGGGGAAAAATGAAAGAAATCCTAAAAGAAACGATTGAAACCTGAATTGGTTTTTACCCAATAATCCCGTAGAATATAAATTGTTATAACCAAAAATAAAAATGAAGCTATCGGACGCTATTCGCCAATTTTTAGAATACTGTGAGATTGAAAAAAACCAATCCAAACGAACGCTGATTAGCTACGCTCATTATTTGGGGCGTTTTTTAATATTTGCCAAGAATATTGAAATATCAAAAATAAATTTACCACTCGTTAAAAAATATCGACTGTATTTAAACCGATATGAATTTCGTCCCAACGAAAACCTAGGTGTTAAAACTCAAAATTATCACATCATCGCACTCAGAGCGCTCTTAAAATTCTGTATTAAAAATGATTGGAATACATTAGCACCTGAAAAAATAGACCTAGCAAAAATAGAAGATCGAACCGTTGAATTTTTAACACGAGAGGAATTAGAACGGCTATTTGGATCAATTGATAACAACAAAATAACGGGCTTACGAAACCGAGCGATTTTAGAAATGCTCTATTCAACGGGCCTTCGCATCAGTGAACTCACCAATCTTAATCGACACGATGTCAATTTAGAACGAGGGGAGTTTCATGTGCGTGGAAAAGGAAAAAAGGTTCGTATTGTCTTCATTTCGAAACGAGCAATCGAATGGGTAAAGGAATATTTAGAAGAGCGAGATGACAATTTCGATCCACTTTTTTTAAACCACGGCCGAACACGACAAAAAGAAAAAAAGGACCTCAATGGTGAATATCGACGCCTCACCGATTACACCATCCAAGAAATGGTTCGAACCACCGCCTACAAAGCTGGCATCACCAAGCACGTCACACCACACACCTTGCGTCACTCCTTCGCCACAGAGCTACTCCTAAACGGTGCCGACATCCGATCCGTTCAAGAGTTACTGGGTCACGCTAGCATCACCACTACCCAAATTTACACCCACATCACCAACAAGAAACTGAGGGAAATACACGAAAAGTTTCATCACTAGGCCCTCACAATAGCCCTTCCACAAGATCCATCGTATTGTTTTTGTTTGAAGGTACAAAATAAAGAAGAATTGACGCAATGCGGGTTTGGGCAGAGTGAACGTGATAGACGATGATTAAATGTACAACGTTAATTGCACGTTTCACAGAGCCCCAAGCAAGTAGCGAGTAAGCCGTTTCGTAATAAAGCACTCGGAGCGACAGCGAGAATGCGAAATGGAGAATAAAATAGTAGCAATCTGCGCAGTGGTAACGAAGAAGATTGGTAGTATTTTAAGGTGTACCCTATTGCGGTTTTTTGCTTCGTTTTTTTAGTGATAAAAAATGAAGAAGGGTGAACTATGCTTCATCGTTGTACATAAAAGCAGCATTACAAAAAAATGGTCAGTCGCGGCTTGCCGCTAAAGAGGAGAAAAGCTTGGGCTATGGAGTAACCATATAATTATCCCATCAACTCCCCAACCTCTCCCTTCAACTCATCCGTCACTGCAACAGTCATTGGAGCAGGAATAACCTTTTCACCAATCAACAATTCAACCTTTTGATCTCCTGGATGCTTTTCAAGAACGGATTTTAATTGAAGAAAAAATTCTTTATCCACTTCTCGATTCACAGTAATTCTATAAACATTAGAGGATTTTTTAACCTCATCAATATCCTTCACATCAGCGCCTGAAACCTCTAAAGCAGATTCCGCCTCAGCTATATTTTCTTCTTCATTTTCTTGACGAGAAACGGTCTCAATTCGCTCCCCCTCAGTCCACAACCCTTCCTTTTTGGCGAGCTTTTGAAGATCTTCAAGCTCTATCCCTTCCATACGATTAATAACTACCTGAAATTCTCCCATTCGCCTTTCTAAGATCCCATCAATCAAAATCAATTGATCTTCTTTTAAGAGCTCAAAATTCTTTTTATAAGATTTTGGGAACATCACACAATCAACTTTTCCTGTTGTATCTTCAATTTGGAGAATAGCCATCATATCCCCTTTTTTGGTAGTGATTTTTCGGAATGACTGAATAATTCCACCTGCTTTAATCGGCTTACTCGTTGCTTTGGTTGGAAAAACAGCAATTGGAATTACCTTCTTTTGAAAATATTTTTTTAGCCCAGCTAAAGGATGAGCGGAAACATAAAGACCCAAATATTCCTTTTCCCATTTTAACTTTTCAGCAGGCGTCGCAGGATCCGCCTCAGGTAATTCTAGGTGATCCACTGGGTTTTCATCGGCCAAATGATCAAATAACCCCACCTGATCTTCATGTTGGGTGGAGACCGCTTTTTTTCCAAAATCAGCCAACGATTCATAATTCAAACCAATACGTCGACGTTCACCCAATGTGTCCATTGCCCCACTAAATGCCAACGCTTCAATGGTTTTTTTATTAAGAACTTTTGATGGAACCCGTTGTGCAAATTCTTCAATGGATGCAAATTTTCCACCATCATCACGAGCCTCAATCACCTCTTTTACTGACCCTTTCCCGAGCCCCTTAATGGCAGACAATCCGAAGCGAATTTTACCATCCTCCACATACGTAAAGTTGGAAAGCGATTCATTCACATCTGGCGGCAATACCTTGATACCGATCTGTTCACATTCACTGATCTCAATCACAATACGATCGGTATTTCCGTAATCGGCCGACATGAGAGCCGTCATAAATTGAGTAGGAAAACGTGCTTTAAGATACGCCGTTTGGTAAGCAATCATCGCATAACAAGCCGCGTGACTTTTATTAAATCCATAACCCGCAAATGGCTCAATTACCTTTTCAAAAATAGTGACAGCAAGAGATTCTTTATGCCCCTTAGCCTTTGCGCCTTCCATAAACTTTTCACGCTGAGCCTCAAGCTCTTTGATAATTTTTTTACCAATTGCCCGACGAAGTAAATCTGCTTCTCCCAATGAAAAACCAGCAAATACCTGAGCAATTTGTAAAATTTGTTCCTGATAAATCGCAATCCCATAAGTGGTTTTCAGAATCGGCTCAAGCGATGTGTGAGCATAAGAAATTTCCTTACGACCATGCTTCCCTTTAATGTAATCAGGGATCCACTCCATCGGACCAGGACGATACAACGACACCATCGCGATAATATCCTCAAATTCAGTGGGCTTAAGCTCTTTCAAATAACGCTTCATACCAGGTGATTCCAGCTGAAATACACCAGTTGTCTCACCACGAGTGAGCAAGGCAAATGTCTTTTTATCATCGATAGGAATTTCTTTTCGATTGATCTTTTTACCAGTCGTTCGTTCAATAATTTTTAGCGTGGTATGTAAAATAGTTAAGTTCTTAAGCCCCAAGAAATCCATTTTCAAAAGGCCTAAAGACTCAAGAGATTTCGCTTCATATTGGGTAATAATGCCCTGATCGTCTTTAGGAGGATGCTGAAGCACCGTGTATTTGGTAAGTGGTTCATCCGCAATCACCACCGCACAAGCATGCACTGAAACATGACGAACAGCCCCCTCTAATTTAAGAGCATTGTCCATCACTTGTGTAAAAATATCAGATCCATCCACCGCTTTTTTAAGCTCAGGGGATTGTTCTAAAGCCTCCGTTAATTTTGTACCAGGCTTTTCAGGAATAAGTTTCACAAATTCATTCATTTCCACAAAAGGAACTCCGAGTACTCGTCCAACATCTTTCACGGCCGCACGCGCCGCCATCGTTCCGAAAGTACAAATTTGAGCCACCCGATCACGACCGTATTTCTGTGCCACATATTCAATC
>DAOWGG010000031.1 GCA_030637565.1 Candidatus Peregrinibacteria bacterium
CCCTGAGAAGGCCCGTTGATTCCATAAGAAGAGGCAAGACCTGTGTTGAACCACTGAGGAGAATTAGGAGCTGACATCTGAGTGATGAGCATATGATTCATCTCTGCTTCATAAGCGTCAGCAGATTCAGCGTCTGCAAAGTAGTTATGATCCTCGCCCCACTGCCTCCAACACTTAGAAAGTCGGCCCACAACTTGTCGGGCACTTTTTTCAGTGCCAAGAACAGGATTTCCTTCATTGTCTTTTAAGGGGGTACCGCTTTCATCTGTCTGGGGAACACCTGCTTTACGAGCGTATTTACTAATCATGATGTCACCAGCATTTTGAGACCAGCTTTTTGGAATTTCGAAATTTTCCATTTCAAAAACAACCGTTCCATCCGTTTTAGAGATTTTGCAATTACGTTTTTCATACTCAATATCACTGAGTGGATCGATGCCTGCCTTGGTAAATAAACGGTTTATTTTTAGCCCCTTGTTTTCCATTTGATTTTATTTGTTAGAAAGATATAAAAAGCGATAATAAAGCACACCATTGTAGAAGCTGGCGGTCAAAAACCAGGCCTTCCAATTTGGCTAAAGGATTTATTTTTTAAAGAGGGTAGTGGGCAACGAAATGGGAGGAGAAAAAGGAGGGGAGGCCTCCCGCAAATTTGTTTTTATTTGAACAACCTCCATGCTAGTTTAGCTTCCATTTTTTGTCAAAAACTTCTTCTTGACGATACCCCACATATTGTATCAATATTATGTTAGACCTACTACATATAGTGCTTCATCATGATTTTGATAAATACAGGAAACGGCAAAGGAAAGACCACTTCGGCCATTGGAACGGCGATTCGAAGTGCGGGCTGGAATCGAAAAACCGCCATCATTTTTTTTGATAAAGGTGGTGATCATTATGGTGAACAAAAAAGCTTTGATTCATTGGACTCATTGGAAAGCTATCGATTTGGAAAACAACGCTTCGATGAAGCCTCTAAAACGTTCCGATTTGAAAATACGGCCGACGATAAGGCAGAGGTTCAAAAAGGCATCGATAAGCTCCTTACCTTATATAAGGAGGGTTATTTTCTGATCGTTGCTGACGAGCTCATCAATTGCTTGAATCTTGGTCTCATCACTGAAATGACCGTCCGTGAATTGATAGATACATGCCCTCCCGACACCCATCTTTTACTCACGGGTCGTAATGTCCCCGAATGGCTTGCCGAAAAAGCCGACCTCGTCTCGGAAATCAAAGAGGTAAAACATTATTTTAAAAAAGGTCAGCAGGCGATTAAGGGGTTGGATTATTAAGCCGCTTTCTTCATCCCTTCAATATCTTCCCGTAATTCCTGCCGATCTTTCACGATTAGATCACCTTCTTCCAGCTCAATTCCTGCATCGGCTTTGATTTTTTCGAAATGCTCCCGAAGTACTTCGGCATTTTTAACATTACTTTTATTAAAGAAGTCAAAAAAATCGCCTACAATGGGAACACTGCCAATCAACCAATCGAGTTTAGTCCGACCGAGCATCTTCGCTAGTTCCCAAGCGGGCATATCCAATTGTTTTGCTTCATAAATAATATAAAGACCAGCCAAGCCGGTGAGAGCATCACCACCCTCAGGAACAACCAATCCGATAATAGGATCCAGCATCTTTTTATCAAGAACATCAGCGAGCTTTTCTGCTCGTTCAACGCGTTTTTTTAATTTTTCTAATTCTTCGGGAGTAAGGTGAAGCTTTTCAGGCTCTTGTTTTGGGATTTCGTTCATTCTATTTTTATTAATTTTTTAAGCTTTTTTGATTGTACCACATTTTTAGCGTTTTTGTAGCTTAGGCAACACATTCCGTTTGCGTTTTTGGACAAGGTTGAGTATGCTTTTTTAGAAATAAATATTTAATTAATTTTAAGTTATGAAAAAAGATTCACAACACAAATTAACCATTTTTGCACTGATTCTTTCTCTTGCTGCATTGCTCCTTTCAGGGGTTTCTTTGTCCAAAGCTGGTAGCGGTTCATTGGATGACGAAGGATTTATGGCAAAAGTAGAAAAAGGAATCGAAGATTACATTGAAAAACAACGTAATGAACAAGCGGCTGCCAATCAACCAGGGTCAGGGGAAGCAATCGAAGTTAGTGTAGACGATGACGCAATGAAGGGGGATAAAAACGCTCCCGTAACCATTGTTGAATACTCCGATTTTGAATGTCCTTTCTGCGCACGTTTTTACGAAAATACATATCCAGAATTGGTTTCTGAATACATCGACAAAGGAAAAGTAAAATTGGTTTTCCGTGATTTCCCACTTGGATTCCATAAAAATGCAAAACCAGCCGCAATAGCAGCTGAGTGTGCTCGAGAACAAGATGGAGACAAGGGATACTATAAATATCACGATACTATTTTTGAAAACCAGTCTCAACTAAGCGTAGACAGTCTTAAGAAATGGGCTGTAGATCTTGGTTTAGACGCAGGACAATTCAATGAGTGTCTAGATAGTGAAAAATACGGTGAAGAAGTGGATAAAGATTTCTCTGATGGACAGTCTTACGGTGTAAGCGGAACTCCTGCTTTCTTCATCAATGGACGTCTTATTTCTGGAGCTCATCCATTCTCCGTATTCAAAACAATTATCGACGAAGAGCTCGCAAAATAGAGCTAAACTTAACAATCTCAAAAGCCCTGCTTCAAGCGATGCAGGGCTTTTTTGTTGGTCAAATCGGTAAGGCTGAACTAAAATAGTCATACTTTAAAAAATATTATGGCAGTTCCCGCTGAACAAATGAAAGAGTTCGAGGCGATTGAAAGCGCTGAGATGAGTGAAAATGGTGATGTGATTCGTAGTCGCATGGGACAGCTTTTAAGAGATCCTTATTTCCAGCAGACGCTCGATAAAGAATCTCTGAAGGGATATCAGGATGTTGCTGATAAAAAAGGCCATATCGATCCAAATGACACCAAAAATCTCAGCCGATTTTACAAATTTATGGAAGGACAGTGGAGAGAGCTTCATCAGATGAAAAAACAAA
>DAOWGG010000134.1 GCA_030637565.1 Candidatus Peregrinibacteria bacterium
GAAACAAATAATCTTTTAGTGAACGATGAGAATTCAAATGTATATCAGATCTCGATTATGGAAGAAGATGAAAAAGAAATGAGCTTTAAGCTGAATCTTAAAAACAGTGCCTGGGAAAACAAGAGTCGACTGATTTTTTATGACCACAATAAAGAGGAAAATCAAACCACAGTAGCCGCTATGAACATTGAAAGCCTTGAGAAAACTGAAATTCTAACAAAATTTAATTTTCCAATCGATCAAGTCGTTTCAGAGGGGGGAAAGATATTTTTTCACCATGAAATACAAGAAACATGGTATGAATTGAATTACTAAGCTGGATTTTTAGTTAAAAATAGGTTACAAATTAACTCTGTAATAATCATCAATTGAAAAAAGGATTTTTATACACCATTGGGCTTTTTGGAATCGCTGGAATAATAGGAGCTGGAGTTGCTTTTGCAAAAGCCGATCCTCACACTGAATTATTTCGGTATATTCTAACTCGCGTTCAACATATTCAGGAAGAAAAAGCTAAGCTACCAGAAAAACCAGTCGCACCGAAACCGATGAAAGGAATTTACCTAACCGCCTATACCATTCTAAGTAATTGGGGAGACGATGTGATTGATGCCATGATTGAAAGCGGAGGAAACACGGTAGTTATTGATATTGAACATGGGGAAGGCCTTCTGACCTTTCGCCCCAAAAACGAACTTCTTAAAGGGTGGAATCCAGGAAGTGACACCTTAAACCATCTACCAGAAATTATTGATCAACTTCATGAAAAAGGATTGTATGTAATGGCTCGACAAGTGGTCTTCAATGACCCTTATATGGGGAAAAGAATGCCCGAATGGCGCATTAAAAACAAATGGGGAGGGCTTTATGATTCTCGATGGCTAGATCCATCCCTACCAAGCGTACAAAACTACAACCTACTTACTTTAAAAGAAGTGGCTCAATTGGGCTTCGACGAAGTTCAATTCGACTACATTCGATTCCCAACCCACAATTATTACAATTTGGATTATCACTACGATGAAACAAAATTTGAGCGATCCGATGTCATCAACGACTTTCTTAAAAAATCACGACGCGTCGCCGATGAGCTTGGCGTAAACTTAGGTGTCGATGTTTTTGGAGCCATTGTATGGGGAGGAATCGATTGGACCATTGTAGGGCAAAACGTTGGTGAAATGGCAGAACACGTAGACGCCATTTACCCAATGGTATACCCATCTCATGTCAGCCCAGGGTATTACGGTCATATGAATCCATGGGGGGCGCCATACGGCTTTATTTTTAACTCCGTTGAGAAATTTGTAGAAAAAGCCCAAGGAAAAGCAGACATAAGAATTTGGGTTCAAGGCTTCCCATTAAAAATCCCTAGATTCGGAACTTGGTTTATCGAAGATCAAATCAACGCCACGTTCGACGCCAAAGGAACTGGCTACGTTATTTGGAGCCCCGGAAACATCTATACCCTCAGCTGGCCCGCCATGAAGATTGATCCGAAGATGGAGGAAGTGGTAGTGGCGGAGACTGAAGTAACTGAAGTGACTGAATAAAAGCAAGGAGTACGGTGGCTCCCCCTAGATTAGGGGGAGATGAAGAGGGGGTAGTATATAGGTATTGCCTATTATACTAACCCTCTTTCCTTCTCCCTTAACTCAAGGGAGACCACCTTTCTCCCGCCCAACCAAACATACAAAAAAACCCACTCTCGAATGAGAATGGGTTTTTGAAGTTGAAACAAATTAACGCTTCGCCCACTGTGGAGCTCGACGAGCACCGTGTAAACCTGGCTTCTTACGTTCTTTAACACGAGAATCACGAGAAATGAATCCAGCACGTTTTAATGGTGTACGCAAAGCAGGATCAAAAACAGTCAAAGCTTTTGCAATCCCATGACGAACCGCATCAGACTGAGAGCAAACACCTCCTCCAATCACTTTAACACTCACGTCGAAACGTTTAAGCATATCAACAAGCTTAAGAGGTGATTTTACATTTCCAATTAAAGTGCCGAAAAAATACTCATTCAAAGGACGCTCATTAACAGTGATTTCACCCTTTCCTTTTTCATATAAACGAACGCGCGCAATAGAAGTTTTGCGTTTCCCGTTAGCATAATAGTAAGTGCCTTTCTTTTCAGCGGTAGCTTCAGTCTTAGTAGCCATAAAAATTTAAATTAAATAGAGAGTGGTTCAAGCTTCTGTCCACCATGACGATGTTCAGAACCAGCGTAAACTTTTAGTTTTGTTAAAATGAATTTTTTCAATCGATTACGAGGAATCATACCAGCAACTGCTTCTTCAATGATACGAGTAGGATTCTCTTCACGAACCGTCGCAATAGGCTTGCGACGAAGGTGTCCAAGATAACCAGTATGATGGATATATTCTTTCTGCTCATCTTTATTACCAGATAAACGGATTTTTTCAGCGTTGATAACCACAACATAATCTCCCATATCTAAATGAGGAGTAAAAACTGGTTTATTCTTTCCACGTAAAACGACAGCAATTTTGGTAGCCAATCTACCAAGAGTCTGCCCTTCAGCGTCTACTAGATACCATTTTTTATCTGCTTTGGTTTGCACCTTAGGTGTATAAGTTTTTGAAGTCATAATAGAGTTAAACAAGTTCAATTTGTACCATTGGGGCAGCATCGCCAGCCCGATAACCAAGATTGGTCAACCGGACAAAACCGGATTTTTTATCTTTATAACGCTCTAAAAGTTCTTCCATCATCTTCTTGGAAGCATTTTTATCTAACAAGTAAGCATTCAAATGCCGATAAGCAGTCACTTCTGGACCTTTTTTAGCAGCGGTAAATAATTTTTCAACCATAGGTTTCACTAACTTTGCCTTTGCACGAGTGGTTTTAACCTTTTCGTACAAAATAATGGATGTTGCCATATTCCTGAGCATAGCGTTCAGATGAGCAGAGTCCCGATTGATTCGTTTAGATTTAACTTGATGTCTCATGATAAGTAGCGAGAAACACGTTCCGAATGGAA
>DAOWGG010000111.1 GCA_030637565.1 Candidatus Peregrinibacteria bacterium
AAGCATCCATAAACTCTTTTATTTCTTCAAAAGAAGTGGTTGGATTTACAAGGCGATGATATAGCCCTGCACAAACCACGATGGGATATTCATCTAAAACATCTGTTTTTAGAAGCTTTTTCCACGAATTCCTATCGCCCTCAGTATCAACAAGATCAAACAAACATAAAAGTTTACTGATATGATCCCGTACTTCATAAAAATCCTGATGCTCAAAAAGTGAAGAATAGTCAAACAAATAGGCTATCAAAACCCTTTGCCTCTTAAAATCAAGACCAACTACCTCATTAGCAAGATCGGTGGGCAATCGATCAAAAAAACTATCAATAACTGACCCCCCACTCAATGGAGAAGTGCCATTATCCCCTAAAAAATCTGGGCTATCATTTAAAAAAGTAGACATATTGATAAGAGTTAAGCTTAGAGGACTTTATACAACATTTTTTGAAAAAAATCAAATCTTACCATTTCTGATTTTATCCGATATACTTAACACCACAAGTCATTAACCAAAAAAAAATGATCACCGCACTCTCCCCCCTTGATGGCCGTTACGCCAACAAAGTCAGTGAGCTCAATGAATACTTCTCCGAATACGGACTCATTAAGCATCGCTTGATTGTTGAAATCAGTTTTTTTATGATGCTTTCATCCGAGCCAGGAATTAAGGAGCTCCCTCCTTTTTCAGACAAGGAACTTAAAATTCTTGAAGACTTAATAAAAAACTTTGATGAGAAAGAAGCGGAAGCGGTGAAAAAGATCGAGAGAACCACCAATCACGATGTGAAAGCAGTGGAATACTACATTAAAGAGAAACTCGAAAAAACCACCCTTAAAAAACATCTTGAATTCATTCATTTCGCCTGCACCTCAGAAGACATCAATAACCTTTCCATTGCGCTCATGATTCAGGGTGCAGGAAATCATGTACTTTTGCCAACCATGAAAGAGTTGAACAAAAAAATTACTCAACTTGCGAAGAGATGGCAAAAAGTTCCCATGCTTAGCCTCACTCACGGACAACCTGCCTCTCCCACCACTGTGGGTAAAGAATTTTTGGTTTTCGCTAAACGACTCGAACGGCAGATGGAAGCGTTAGATAAACAAGAAACATTGGGGAAAATCAACGGAGCAACCGGGAATTTCAACGCTCACTTATCCGCTTACCCAAATGTAAATTGGGAAAAGTTGAGCAAAAATTTTGTTCAGAAGCTCGGCTTAACTTGGAATAAACACACCACTCAAATTGAATCACACGATTTCCAATCTGAAATTTATGACACCATGTCCCGATTCAACACCATTTTAATCGATCTAAACCGCGACGTTTGGACATACATCAGCCGTGGAGCCTTCAAGCAAAAAGTAGTTGCAGGAGAAGTAGGGTCTTCAACCATGCCCCACAAAGTAAACCCAATCGACTTTGAAAACTCTGAAGGAAATCTAGGGCTCGCCAATGCACTCCTTAGACACCTATCCGAAAAACTACCGATCAGCCGAATGCAGAGAGACCTAACCGACAGCACTGTTCAGCGAAATATTGGAACCGCTTGGGGTTATAGCATTTTAGCTTATAAAAGCGCATTAAAAGGATTAAGTAAGTTAGAGTTGAACAAAAAAGTTGTACAAGAAGAACTCGATCAAAACTGGGCACTGCTCGCTGAACCCATTCAAACAGTCATGCGAAAACACGCGGTTCCCAAAGCTTACGAGAAACTTAAAGAGCTCACTCGCGGAAAAGAGGTGAACAAAAAAGTTGTACAAGAATTCGTTTCAAGCCTAAAGATTCCCAAAGAAGATAAGGAAAGATTACTCAAGCTATCCCCTTCTACTTATATTGGGATTGCAGATAAACTTTAAAACTATGAAAGAATCTCTTATCAAAGCCGGGAAATATCAGCACTACAAAGGAAACTTCTATAAAGTTATTGGAGTTGCCAAGCATTCTGAAACCCAAGAAAATATGGTGGTGTACAAATCACTAGACGATGAGCATCAGCTATGGGTTCGCTCTTATGACGAGTTCAGAGAAAAAGTAAGCAAAGAAGGAGAGCCTCCGATTCCTCGTTTTAGATTGATTGAAGAAGAGTAATCAAAGTAAAAAAATAATATGACCAATCGCTCTGCCCTCACAACCGCAGGCCATCAATTTCGGGAACACAAAATGAGTCGTCGTGTAAAAAACATGATCATTTCCCCAATAAAAGAAATGATGATGCTGGCCGCTCAGCTTGAAAATCCGTTTTTACTGGCTCAAGGAATCCCTGCCGAAGACACTCCCGATCACATCAAACAAGCCATTATCGAAGCCATTCAAGGTCCCAAAGCTTCCAAGTACTCCATGTTATCGGGAATGAAAGAATGTCGGCAAGCAGTCGCTAAGCGATATAAAGTGTATTACAACATTGATATTGATCCTGATTCCGAAATCGGAATCACTGCCGGTGGAATGGAAGCGTGCATGATCACCTGTATGGCCACGATCGACCCAGGCGATGAAGTGATACTAACCGCTCCTTGCTTCTCTTCACATATCGAACAGATTCTCGCCTGCGAAGGAAAGCCTGTTTTGGTACAAACCAACGAAAAAGAAGGGTGGATTTTGGATGTAGAAGCAATTCGAAAAGCCATCACCCCAAAAACCAAAGCCATCTATGTCACCAACCCAAGCAATCCAACGGGCGCTGTCTTTCCAGAGCATCAGGTGCGCGAACTGGCAAAAATCGCTTTAGAAAATGATCTGTTTATTTTTGCCGATGAAACGTACGACTTTTTAACGTATAATAACAAACCATTCTTTAGCTTCTGTCAGATTCCAGAGCTCAAAAATAATCTGATTCTAATCGGCAGCAGCTCCAAAGAACATCGAATGACCGGCTACCGCCTTGGGTGGGTGATTGCTCCGAATGATATTTTAAATCAACTCTTCAAACTTCACGACGCCACCACGGTATGTGCTTGTGTGATTTCGCAATTCGGATTCATTGCCGCCATCAACGGCCCACAAGATTCCGTAAAAGAGCTAAAAGAAGGAATGCAGGAACGTCGGGATCTGATCTGCGACCGACTAGATAAAGTGCCTCATTTATTTAAATATTATAAAAAACCAGAAGGCGCTTACTACATTATGCCAGAAATCGTATTCCCTCACGAAAGCTCCATTCAGGTTGCCATGGATATACAAGCTGCCACCAGCGTCGTCGCTGTTCCGGGAATCGCATTCGGCCCTGCCAGTGAAGGTCATATTCGCTTCTCATTCGGCGGTGGAGCCACTCGCGGTCCGAAAGGGAAAGAGCTAATCAACGAAGCCTTCGATCGACTAGAGGAATGGGGAAATCAATTCCAAAATTCTTAATTCTTAATTCTTAATTCAAATGATCATCGGTTTAACAGGCCCTATGGCCTCTGGAAAAAGCACTGTTGTTGAAGCCCTTAAAAAATGGGGCTATCAGCATGTTACCCTATCCGACGCGATTCGCGACGAAGCCGATCGACGAGGAGTGGTTCAAGAACGAGAAAATTTAATGGGCATCGGTCAAAGTCTCCGAGAAGAATTCGGCGCTGGAGTACTTGCCAAACGAGCCCTTGAAAAAGTGAAAAGTGGAGGAGGTGATAAGTGGCTCATTGATGGAATACGAAACCCCGCTGAAATCACCGAACTTCGAAAACATTCCGATTTTGTATTGATTGCCAACACCGCTCCTGAAGATCTGATCACAGAACGAATATTTTCCCGCAAACGCTCCGATGACACGCTCGATAAAGATGCCATCCGTCATAAACTCCGCCGTGAAATGGGAGAAGGAGAACCCGAAGATGGTCAACAGGTTCAAAAATGTATCGATCTAGCCGACTACACCTTTGAAAACACCATGCACGTTGAACAAGTTGAGCCTGAGTTTAAAAAGTTGTACAATCAAATAACCAATCAATAATCCTAAAATCATGAGCGACTATCCGCATCCACGCCCCTCTAAAGATCAATACTACCTCGATTTAGCCAAAAGCGTTTGTAAGCGTTCCACGTGTACAAAGGTGGAAATTGGAGCTGTGGTAATACGGAAAGATCAAGTGGTTGCCACCGGTTATTGCGGTGCCCCTCGAGGAACCAAAAGTTCTCAAGAGCATAACTTCTGCCTACGAAAACAACTTGGGATTCCCTCAGGTCATCGGTATGAAATTTGCCGCTCCGTTCACGCTGAACAGAACGCCATCATCAACGCCGCTCGTTCAGGAACCTCACTTTTGGGTGGTGATATGTATATTTACGGAAAAATTGAAGGAGATGACAGCACAGAAGTACTCGATGCCTTTCCTTGTTTCATTTGTAAAAAAATGCTGATCAATTGCGGTCTCAAACGCGTGATCTGTAGCTTAAAAGAAGGAGGATATAAAATTTTTGAAGTGGATCAATGGGTGGAAGATTGGAGAAAGGGCGATATTATCGATGATAAATTTCAATATGGAGTAGACGCCGAAACTGGAAAGCCAGCAATAAACGATCAGCCAATTAAAATTTCCGCCACCATCAAAGAAAAAATTGCCAAAGAGAAAGAATCAGCCTAAAATCACCAAGTAAAAGCATCTGAATCCTGCTATCACGGGATAAGCTGATTGAAGAACGTCCAACAGGACTAGTAGACCAGTCCGGAGATTCCCCTCCGTCATCAAATTAAATTAAGTATTAGCCTAGGTGGTACCGGTCCGATGTTACTTCGGACCCCGAGGCACTCAATCCTTCAAGGACGAGTGTTTTGTTTTACTTAGTCCTTAATCCTTAATTCTTAGTCCTTACAAAAAATGTTCCAACCCGTAAACCCAAAACAATCCTTTCCAAAAATGGAAGAGGCGCTTCTGAAATACTGGAAAGCCGAAAAAACGTTTGAAAAATCCGTTACCAAAGGAAAAAAGGACTATGTTTTTTACGATGGACCTCCATTTGCTACCGGGCTTCCTCACTACGGGCACTTGCTCGCCGGAACTTTAAAGGACGTCATGCCACGATACTTCACCATGCAAGGATACCGAGTGGATCGAAAATGGGGATGGGACTGCCATGGATTGCCCGTTGAAAATGAAGTGGAGAAAGAGTTGAAGCTAGGAAATAAATCGGATATTGAAGAATACGGTGTGGATAAATTCAACGAATACTGCCGAAAGATCGTTCTGAAATACGCGGACGAATGGAAAGGAACCGTGGAGCGTATGGGGCGATGGGTAGATATGGAAAACGATTACAAAACCATGGACCCAGAATATATGGAAAGTATTTGGTGGGTCTTTAAAAGCTTGTGGGATAAAAAATTGATCTACGAAGGAAATAAAGTGGTTCCTTACTGCATCCGCTGTGCCACTCCCCTTTCCAATTTTGAAACCAATCAAGGATACCAAGACAAGCAAGACCCAGCATTAACGGTTAAGTTTGAACTCGTGAATGAGCCAGGAACTTATCTACTCGCTTGGACAACCACTCCATGGACACTTCCAAGCAATCTAGCGGTTGCCATGGGGCCAGATCTCACCTACGCGAAGATTAAAGATTCAAATGGTGAAAAATATATTATTGCACTCGATCGAATCCCAGTTTATTACAAAAACCCAGACGATTACGAAGTACTGGAAGAATTTTTAGGCAAAACTTTAGAGGGGGAAAAATACACCCCATTGCTCCCCTACTACGCCGATAAACCCGAAGAAAAAGTATTCACGGTAACCATGGGTAATTTTGTAACCCTTGAAAGTGGAACCGGCCTTGTTCATATGGCACCCTTTGGTGAAGATGATATGGCAATGCTAAAAAGCATGGAAATTGAAGTAGTGCACCCACTGGATGCCGAAGGCAAATTCAACAACGACGTCAAAGAATTTAAAGGAAAGGATGTTTTCACCGCCAATCCAGAGATCATCAAGAAGCTAAAAGATGAAAACAAAGTCGTGAAACACGAAACTTGTAATCACAGCTACCCTTTCTGCTGGCGTTGCGACACTCCATTGATTTATCGTCCCATTTCCACGTGGTTCGTAAAAGTGGAACAAATGCGGGAAAAACTATTAAAAACCAATCAAGAAATCACATGGATCCCCGATCATCTGAACGAAGGACGATTTGGGAAATGGCTGGCAGGCGCACGAGACTGGGCGGTATCAAGAAATCGATACTGGGGAGCCCCCCTACCCATTTGGCGTTGCGACGATTGCGAAGATTTAAAAGTATTCGGTTCTATTAAAGAATTAGAAAAAGAAAGTGGGGAAACGGTGAAAGATCTTCACAAACATTTTGTGGATAAAATTGAATTGAAATGTAAATGCGGGAAAAAAATGACCCGCGTCCCCGAAGTTCTCGACTGCTGGTTTGAATCAGGCTCTATGCCATACGCCCAATTACACTACCCATTTGAGAACAAGAAAAGGTTTGAAGAAAACTTCCCCGCCCAGTTCATTGCGGAAGGATTGGATCAAACCCGAGGATGGTTTTACACCCTTCATGTACTGGCGAACTCACTTTTCGATAAACCCGCATTTAAAAATGTAATTGTAAATGGAACGATGCTCGCCGAAGACGGACAGAAAATGAGTAAACGACTGAAGAACTATCCCGATCCAAATCAAGTCATGCACGATCATGGAGCAGACGCCCTGCGCTTTTATTTAATGAATTCGCCAGTGGTTAAAGCCGATGACATGCGCTTCAGCGAGAAAGGAGTATCCGACGTGGTACGAAACATGATTCTGCCCACGTGGAATGCTTATAGCTTCTTCGTGACCTATGCCAATATCGACCAATGGGCTCCAGAAAAGAAGAAAAAGGATTCGGACAACAAGCTTGATCAGTGGATCTTAGAAGAGTTGAACAAATTAATTGTTCAAGAAGTTGAGTACATGGAAAGTTATGACCTTCAGAAAGCCAGTAACCTGATTTACAAATTCGTCGATAACCTCACCAACTGGTACATCCGCCGCTCCCGAAGACGCTTTTGGAAATCGGAAGACGACGGAGATAAAAAGATGGCCTATCAAACTCTTTATACTGTTCTCACCAATCTCTGCCAAATCGTCGCTCCCTTCATGCCATTCGTAAGCGAAGAGATTTACCGAAACTTAACAAGTGAAGAATCGGTTCATTTGTCTAAGTATCCATCGGCAAAAAAAGCAGAAGCTTCACGCTTATCAGAAGAAATATTTATGGCAAAAACCGTGGTTTCCCTTGGTCTCGCCGCCCGAGCGAAAACCAAAATCAAGGTACGCCAGCCACTCTCTAAAGTTCAAATTGCTCTCGGGGATCAATACGATTCAAAGCTATTGAACGATCAAATGGATATCATTAAAGAAGAATTGAATGTAAAGGAGGTGGAGTTGATCAAAAACCCAAGTGATCTTGCCACTGTGATTGCCAAACCGAATGCTAAATTACTCGGACCTAAATACGGAAAAGACGTTCAAAAAATCATCATGGAAGCCAAATCGGGTAACTTTGAGCGCCTCAAAAACGGAAATTTAAAAGTATTGGATTTCGAGCTTCTGCCAGAAGAAATGGAAATCGCCTATTTAGGTAAAGACGGCGCTGACGTAGAAACCGAAGAAGGTATTTTGGTGGCTTTAGACACCAAAATAACCCCAGAACTAGAACAGGAAGGACTAGCCCGCGATCTCGTTCGACAAATTCAGGATCTCCGAAAAGCCGCCGACTATAAAGTAAATGATCGTATTCAAGTCGCTCTGGTTAATGCTGATAAAAGCCTTCTTAAAAACCATGGCGATTATATAAAATCGGAAACACTGGCCACTTCAATTGAAAATGATTTAGAAGATGCCGATCAATTCGCTGAATTCGGCGATATCACAGTAAAAGTTAAACGCTGAAAAGCCCCCTGTTGCTGAAAGACTTTTACATATTCTATTTTGAACGAACAAAGACTTAAACTTCTTCTTCGTGGTCATCTTGGATTTGATCCAGGAGCTGATCACGATTTCGGATAGCATGCCTAAGCTCCGAGGGCATATCATCCGAATTGCCCAGCAAATCCTCATCACCAAGAAAGCAGTGGAGCTTAACATTTGGACATTTTTTGGAAAGCTGAAGGATAAAGAGAAACCAACCGAGGTGATTTCTACCCTGGCGGACATAAGCCAGGAGTGTACCCTGAGGACGTCCACGACTCTGGACCACATCAATCAGAAAATCAATGGAAGAGGCAATAATCGCGAGAATATCCACAAGGAGATATAGACTGCTGTCGAGAAAGCTTTTGAAAAAATGAGTCATTGCAAAATTTTCCTTTCAAAAAACAAGGGGGTAAAATGGGTATGGCCCTCCAATTCAGGAAAGCTAAAACCACAAACTGTGCTTTAAATGAGCGCAGATATTTATTTTATACTTTTTTTAAAGCCTGTCAATAAAAAGAACTGTAAGTAGAAAAAATAATTCCTTTTTTTGCGAGAGATGATACAATGAAAGTCGATTTATAAACGGTAAAAAATGAGTTTTTTAAGAAGGGTACTCGCCCACATCGTCGCCAACGCCGCCGCTCTTTACTTTGTAACCGAATTACTAAGTGGAAACTTCGTAATTACGGGTAGTTATAAAGGGTATTTAATCGCTGCAGTACTTTTCGGTATTTTAAATGGAATCATTAAACCAATCCTCAAACTTCTCTCGCTCCCATTCATTCTTATCAGCGCAGGAGTCTTTATTTTGGTGATCAATGTATTTTTGGTATGGTTTGCTAAATACGCACTCGATATTCTCCAGTTTGAAGGAGTGCAAATCCTGATTGAAGGCGGTCCAGCCACCTACTTATACGCTGGTCTTTCCATCAGTATCATCAACATGATCATCACTTGGTTGCTTAAAAAATAGATTGAATGAATTGGAAACTAATCCTATTTTTCATTATCACTTTGTTCACACTTTTGTACTTAGTGGAATTTTGGGAAAACCGACACACCAAAATAAACTTTCAAATGTTCGGGCAGAAAATTGAAATGACACTCGGCCTCCTCCTCTTCGCCGTATTCCTCGACGGCTCTATCCTCACCCTCATCATCCTTTGGTTATTAGGAGTTTTTTAAATGGATCCTGAAATAAATTCAGGATGACAAAAAAGATAAAACAACCTTATGCAGGAAAGGCCGTAAAACTTTTTGAAAGCTTTGCGGAACTATTGCTCTTCTTTCTGAATAAACTGGTTCAACTGCTCCTGATTAATAACACCACGCTCAGAAAGCTGATAAGCGTAACTGTCCATGGTGATCATCCCCTGTTCCGCAGAAGATTGAATCGCGGTTCGAAGCTGAACAAAATTACCACGCTTAATCACGTTCCGAATGCTGTCATTCATAAACAGAAGCTCAAACACGGCGATCAAACCAGGCTGATCCTGACGCTGAACTAAGTCTTGCGCCAAAACAGAAGTTAGATTGTCAGAAAGACGATCCTGAGCCTGTTTTCGAAGATCTTGAGGATAAAGGCTAATAATACGTTCAATAGCCTGAGGAACATCACGAGTGAGCATAGAAGCAATCACCAAGTGACCCGTTTCAACTAAGTTAAGTAATTTATCAAACGTTTCAAAATCATTCACTTCATCCAACATCACGATATTCGCATCTTCACGAATTGCCGACTGCAAAGCATTTTCCTTTAAAAGGGTATCTTTACCCACTTCTCTTTGAGTGAACATTGATTTTTCATTCTCGAACACATATTCAATTGGATTTTCGATGGTAAGAACATGTTGAACAAAATTTTTGTTCACATGCTGAAGCATTGATTGAATCGTGGTAGACTTACCAGACCCCGCCGTACCACAAACCAAAATAAGTCCTTCACGAAGTCCAAGAAAACTTTTCATCACTTCGGGAATCCCCAATTCCTCTAAAGTTGGAATGTTTTTTGAAATCATACGCATCACACAGGCTAATTTTCCCTTCTGGTAAAACGCATTCACACGAAAATTAACTCCATTGGCATGAGTGAAAGAAAAATCAATTTCACGATCTTTTTCAAGTCGAGTACCCTCTTCTTCGCTGGAAATCATCAGATCAAGCATCGCTTCTGTGTCCTCCTTAGTAAGTGCTTCAATATTCTCAATAAAAATAATCTTACCTCCTACACGAAGGGCTACACGCGAACCCTCGCGGAAGTGAACATCGGAAGCTCCCTTTTCAATACATAGATTAACCAATTGATCCAAGGTAATTTTAAGATCTGGAGCATTGGCAGAAGCTACTGATGGAGCGGCAACATTTTCAGCCTCAGAAGTAACTGGAGCTTGCGAGTCCGCTGCCTGAGGAGCAGGAGTGACAATGGGTTGAATAGGATTAATGTTTGAGTCTTCCATAATAATTAATTAGAGGGGTTACTTTTATTACTATCAACATTACAACCCGAAGATAAATACTGTTGTATTGCAGCTTGACGTTGATTTTTTATTAAAACGATTAAAAGAAAAACAATGGCGACTAAGGCAACCAAGCCAAATATCAAACCAGCCAAACCAAACACAATAAACAATGTATTGTTGGCTTGAGTAAGCGGAGCTGGCGCAGCCGAATGTACCTCTGAAGAAACAGCTTCACCAGGAAGAACCTCCAGATCAGGGTCAAGAACAACCTGCTCATCAGATACCTGAGGAATAGAAGGTTTTTTAGTTTGTGAATCATCCGAAGTAACAACAGGAACCACTTTAGGATCAATTTTTTGATGCAATCGATTTTCATAAACCAATTCATTATCTTTGAAAAATTTAGCCACCACCCAATAACTGCCTGGTTCCAAATAATAATCTTCAAAATAAACCTGAGTTCGGACAATATCATCTGGAGAAACCACATCAGCAATTTGCCCAAAGGTAAGCGTGTTAAGGATTTCGGTTTCTTCTTCATTATAAATATCCACCTGCCCATTAAGCTCCGAAATTTCGGTATTTCCAAGATTCTCCACTTCAACGTTCAAGCGAAAATAATCCTCCTCTGTTAAAGGGGATACATTGGCAGACTTAACACGGTAATCAACAAGCTTATCGCCCACCACCGTAATATTAACCGCTATATGAGCACCTAATTTAATCGCCACATTCCCACCCCTTTGAACCTCATCCTGAACCGGCTCAACGGTTACAAAAATTCCTCCACGGTAATTTTTAAGCGCCGCACGACGAGGCACCTTAACAGTGACCTTCATTGGGAGAGTCTTTTCACCACTTTTAATAATCAAATCATCCTCATTTTCAACCTTCATCCATTTCAAAAGATTCTTATCTCCATCAAAGCGAAGAGAAACCTCCATGGCTTTAGAAACATCACTACGAGATAAGTTAATAATTTGCTCATAAGTGGTTCCAGGAAGCATATGATCATTCATCACCCAAGGAGGAGAGGTTCCAAAAGCAGCCTCAGAAACTGGAACATCAGAGCCACTAAAGCTCACAAAAAAACCAGCGAGAATGAGGAATAATCCAATAAGGTTTGATCGACCGATTTTCATGAAATACGTTTATTTTTTAGTTTTAAATCTTATTATTATACCAAATTTATCTCTAAAAATCAATACCATAAACGCTATAACATAATCAGATGGTAGCCTAGTTAGTTAAATTATTTGAGAATAAGCCTCCAAAGTCTTTACAGCACACTTATCCCATGAAAAGCCTTGAGCACGTTCAATGCCTTTTTTAGAGAGAGAATTGCTAAATCCAATGTCATTTAAAGCCTTAAAAAGCTGTTCAGAGAGTTCATCAAAAGATTCTGGATGCGCATAAAGACAAGCATCACCCCCCACCTCGGGGAGCGAAGAAGTAGAAGAGGTAACAACAGGCGTTCCACATTGCATCGCCTCTAAAATCGGTAAACCGAATCCTTCATAGAAAGAAGGGTAACAGAAGGCACTCGCTCCATTCATTAAAGCGGGTAGTTCTGAATCCAAAACATATCCTAAATGTCGGATATCCGACTGAAAAGGAGATGCTTCAATTTCTTTAAAAATATCATGATATAACCACCCTTTCTGCCCCGCCAAAACAAGCTGATGAGGGATTTGATACTGAAGCTTAAGTTGATTGAAAGCACGTATGAGAGTTGGAATATTTTTACGAGGCTCAAGCGTGCCCACAAATAAAATATAGGGCTTATGAAGCTGATATTTTTGTAAAACTGGCTTCACCTCAAAGCTTTCCATCGGTCGAAAGTGATCATCAGCTCCCAAATGAGTCACAAAAATTTTATCAGGATGAATATCTAGGCGATCAATAATATCCCCTTTTGTTGCCTCCGAATTGGTTAATACTCCATCAACTTTTGATAAATTCTTAAAACGTTGGCGATGCAAAAAAACATTTCCATTCGCATGATATTGTGGGTATTTAAGGGTGGTTAAATCGTGTACAAAAGCAACAGTTTTAGCCTTTTTAGTGGGCTGAATACAAACCTCTGACAAATGATAAAGGTCACAATCCCCTACTACCTGCTCGAGCGAAGGATTATTAAACATCAACCACCAAAGTGTGATCAAACGCTGAGGAATCGGGCTAACTTTCATTTCATAATTTAATGAAGGAAATTGAAGTTCTGAAAACCGCTGACGATTCCGCAAATTAAAAGCATAGAGTTTATAAAAATTCTCCCGATCCATCGAAAGAAGTGATTTTAAAAGATTCAACTGATAATACCCTACCCCACTCCGCTGTAAACTCTGTGCTGAAATGTCAAAACCAATACGCATAGAAAAAGGTAAAATCCAATGAAATTATACCCTAAATATGAGATCTGAGATATGAGAGCTGAGATATTATTGGCATGTAATAATTTGAACCGTATTACTTCCAGAGTAAGTACCCGCACCAAGCCCTGTGGCAGGAAGCTGAAGGAGCCAATAAAGCGTATCATCAGAACCAGCACCGCTTCCATAGCTAGTTCGAACTGGCAAGCTAGCATTAAAACAGCCCGTCGTCTCACTAACAGAAGTAGCCGTTTGCACCAAATCATTACCCGTACCATAAGCAAATGAAGTGGCACTAGACCATTCTTGATTCGCTCGTGGAATTGAATAGGTGCTATAAATCATATCACTACCAGAAATCGCTGCATCAATAACATAGTTACCCACATTTTGTATGGTCATTGATTTTTCCGCAGAGGTAGCGCCCAAAACAAGGGAGGAACCATAATCAATCCCTACTTCTGGGACACTAATTCCAGAAAGAAGTGGGTTATTGATATTAATATTTGAATCAGCAAAGGTAAGGTCTTTACCATTATCATCGGTTGGATTTACGCGCACCTCCCAGTTACCACTATTATTCGCATTAAACCAAACCGCTACCGAACAAGTCGCTTCCACCTGAGAAGTGGTACCAGCAGCAGTATTAAGGGTACAGGTAGCATCTTTGTAGCAATTATTGTCATGCTCCGTGCAAACTCCAAGGATTGGAGTAACCGCTGTAGCATCAAAGAAGAAGCCTTCAACCGCTGTCACATCCGCTTCTCCATTATTATCTTGAACCAAAGCAGTGAAAATAACAGCATCACTTCCAGCCGCGGCTGGAGCTGGACCATCGGAAAGAGCATAGGAAACAAGGGTTGGAGCGGTGTCACCAACATCGAAAGTTCTTGCTTGTGTACCCGATTGATAAGTCCCCTGAAGGTCATGAGTATCTTCGATGAAAATATAAACCGTTTGTATGCCTGTTGAATGAGGAGTTGGAACTGGCACTAAACTACCTGAGTCATCACAACCCGCATTGATAGAAGGATCTATATTGGAAACACCACAAATTTCTATTCCTCCACAACCAACTCCTGGAGTGAAGGAATCCGTACTACACACATATAAATTCACCAAATCTTGAGCTCCATCAGCATCTGAATCAGCGATATCAATATCAAAGTGAACGGTGTCCCCTGGTTCAATGGTTCCAGTTCCACCCGTTGTATCGCCAATAGCAACCGAAACCACCTCAGGCGCATGATTCACTTTAAACGGAGACATGTTAGAATCACTTCCACCGGTAAGTGTAGAGCCTGAAAGAGTGATTTCATTAGTAGACCCACCTTCATTAGCAGTGGGCTCAGACATACCAATTGAATTCCCCGCAACCCCCGCTGTATTAGCATAAATGTAAGTAGCACCACCTCTTGAAACCATACTAGAATTGAGACCGCCATCCGTATTGGACAAAGCCAATGCGGCTTCACTTGCCAAGGTAATGTCAGCGGCATCCACACAAAAATCCTCAGTGGTTTCCGTACAGCAGCTACCACAACCAGCCTGAGTATCAAATTCGTATTCCTTTCCGTCAATCGTCAATCGATCCTCATCTTCCGGCACCCCACTAAAAGTAATGATACCCATCGCACTACCCTGATCCCCCGAACTATTAGCTGGAAAACAAGAAATAGTATCACACACAAAAGCGTACCAATCATTGGATTCACTGTCGCCCACTAAAGCGGTATAAGTGGCTGATGCCTGAACATCGGTATTGGTTGCCGAGCTGATAGACCAAGTGCCCACATCACAAGTAGGAGGAGTTCCTGCTGTCACCGCATCGGTAGTACAAATCGCTAAATAATAATCATCCGCATCCGCATCAGTAGCCGTACCGGTAAAGGTTACGTTACTACCCACATCAGTAGGAGTAGTGGCATCAGAATCATCCGCGGGAGTAGCGGTGAAAACGGGAGAAAAATTAGTAGTAGTCTCATTGGCCGACGTTCCAAAAACAGTCGGATCCCCGTCACCATTGATTGCCTGCACATCAAACGTATAGGTAATGCCACCCACCAAACCGATCACCGTTTTAGTGCCCCATGCAGCATCGGCCTGGTAAACAGCTGAGACTCCCACAGTCCCATCCCCCTGAACATACTGATTGGTATAAATGCCTCCATTGATACGAATCGCCATTGCCGATTCAGCCCCACCTGTCACCGGATTCACATCAAGAGTTGTAGTGGTGGGATTATTAACGATAGGAGCAACAGGCGTATTCGCCGAAGTATAAGCAGCCACACAAGTACTTACACTACCAGAATTCCCCAATTCATCATCAGCAGTAACCTCGAATGAATACTGGGTATTTGCAGAAAGAGGTGAATACACATAATAATTATTTGTAGTCAAACTAGGCATATCAAATACAGAAGAACAAATGGCATCATCGTATCCAGGGAAATAATATTCATATGGAGCAGCAGCACCAGTGCCATCATCTGGTGTATCAGCGGTTACGGTAATTTGAGTCGCTGAATCATTAACCGCACTAAGAATTGAAACCGTTGGTCCTGCAGTGTCGTAATAAGTTGCATCATTCAAAGTACCACTAAATCCAGCAGCATTCCATAAACGCATATAAACAGTCCTAGTTCCATCAGTCGCGCTACAACCATATAAACCATTGGTAACATTAACATTGTTAATCGCATCACTAGAATACGCCACCGATTGAGTCCAGGTAGAATTATCACAATTCCAATACACATCGGTTGGTACGTCGCCCGATTTTGTAATATTAATCGTTGGAGTGGAATCATTCGTAAATCCGCCTGTGTCAGAAATAACCATTGTATCAAACGTAGGAGAACCAACAGTGCTCTCACCTACTGACGTACCAAAAGGCGTTTCATCGCCATCTCCATTTCGTGCTTTTGCACAAAAGTGATAAGTAGTAGCAGAAGTAAGACCTGTCACTGTAAAATCCTCCGTCCAATTAGTGTCTGTATCCCAACTAACTGTCCCACCAGTACCACCACTACCGGTTCCACTCCACTGCACATATCCAATATCACCAGAGTCCCCCCCTGGCCCATCACAAGTAGTGCCGGTTTCTACATAAATTGCAAATTCTGCACTAGCAGGATTATCATTAACATTCACATTTACATCCAATGAAGTGAGTTGTCGATTGGTAATTGTAGGAGCTGTTGGTGTAGCCGCCGACGTATAGAAAGGACCAACAGTAAGTGCTGTAGCTGACGTATCTGTATCACCATTTCGGGCAAACACCTCTATGCTTATTTGTTCATTCGCAGAAAGGCTGGAGTAATCAATGTATGTATTGGAAGTAATTGTTGGCACTGGTGTCCAAGCCATCACTATGCCATTATCCCCACTAATCCAAGCATGAGCAGAATCAACATACACAACACCACGAACCCAATTTGAACCCGAAGGATCGCTTTCAGAAACCCAATTAGTACCACCATCCGAAGTAAAGTAGACATCGCCACCACCAGCAATACAATTATTCGCATTAAGGCAGTCAATTTTCGATAATGACTGAGAAACACCTGTGTCCGCCACATCCCAGTTAGTACCGCCATTAGTGGTTTTTCTTACCCGATTCGTTCCAGTGGTAACAAGATAACAAGTATTCGCGTCAATACAATCCACATCCTGAAAATCATCGGTAGTAGCAATGGACTGATCTGTCCAGCCAGTACCTCCATTAATTGTCTTAAAAATAGCACCATTATCACCCACAGCATAAGCTGTGGTAGCACTCACCACTGCAACACCCCTTAGTGGTCCAGTATGATCATAAGTGCTAGTAAAAGTATCGCCACCATTGATCGATTTATAAATTCCACCATTAAAATCAATATAATAACCGATATTAGTATCATAAAATTCAATATCAAAAATATTCCCAGCACCCGTAGAATCCAGTAAAACCCAGATACTCCCATCTGTGGTTCCAGAAACATTACCATTGTTACCACCCGACCAACAGGTGGTGGTATTGAGACAGTCAATTGCATACTGATAAAGCGTAGCCCCTGTCTGATCAACCCAGATATCACCCCCATTGGTTGTTTTTCGGTTGGTAGTAGCATCATTACCAACAAAATAACCCACCGACGTGCTCACCATATCAATACGAATGGAATTGGTTTCACCAGTTGTCTGCGACACCCATCCACCAGGCCCACTTCCTATCTGATAATCTGTCTGAGATCCACCGGAAGCCCAGGTTAAGCGAATAGCAGAGCTGGTTTGATTGGTATGTCCAGGGGTAGTGGGTGTATTGGCAGAAGTGTAAAAAGGGCCAAGTGTTAGGGGTGAAGTATTGGTAACCCCATCGTTGTTATTCGCGCAAACATAACGAGTGTACTGAGTGTTGGCAGTAGAAGCACTTGTATCGACATAAGGGGATGTAGCCGTTACGGAAATAGGACTGGAACAATCGATATTATCGTCGATATCGTAATTCGGCGGAGTACCACCAGCCCCAGCAGACCACGTCCAGGTAATACTATTGGT
>DAOWGG010000096.1 GCA_030637565.1 Candidatus Peregrinibacteria bacterium
AGAACTTCCCAGTTTGATTCTCCGCTGTACATTTGTTTTAGCGTTCGGCCGTGCATAGCAATCGTAACTGGTTTTTCTTCTAATAAATGTTTTACCCATTCTTCGGCAATAATGCTGTCGACTCCCATTCGTGTTTTGACGGAAACAGGGAGTTCTTTTCGTGGTCCTGTCTTTGGGCTCATTTCCTTAAGGGCATTGATGAGTTTAGGGCGCAGTTCGGCTTTTTCTAGTGTGATGCCTTCCGCCCAATCTTTGGTCGCTTGTTTGACGGTTCGAATAATTTTTTTGGCTTGATCGGGTACGCGAATCAAGCCTGCCCCTGAATTTCGTCGTGCAACTTTATTGGCGGGGCACCCCATATTAATGTCAATTCCGTCGAAGCCGAGATAACAACACATCAATGCTACTTTGTAAAAAGATTCGCATTCAATGCCATAAATTTGAGCGATGATCGGTCGTTCTATTTTGCTGTAAATGAAATGATCGAGCATCGAAACAGCTCCACGAGCCAATCCTTCTACATTTACAAATTCTGTGTAGGTTACATCAGGTTTTCCGTATTTGGCGGACATATAGCGGAATGCCGCGTCAGTGACGCCGTCCATAGGAGAGAGGCCGATGATTGGTTTTTGGAGCTTGCTCCAGAATCCTTTTCCCATAATAAAACCATTTTAAATTAAGAATTATGAATTAGGAATTGATAATTTAAAAAACACTTTCTATGCTATCGAGATGCTCAAGAAACACAGATGATTTATTTATTTGGATAGGCTATAAAAATTCTATGTCGAAAATACTTTATCTTTCTGCGCAAACGATTGATAGATCGTGTTTTTCTTCATTTAAAACATCGTTGACTAAACACATGATTTTATCTTTTTCATAACTATCTGCATTGTTGATGTTTTTTTCGAATTGATTTTTTTCGAAGAATTTTTTAAGTACTGATGTATTGACGACTGCGTTCTTTACACTAAATCCCATTCCTTTGTAGGCTTTTTCTTTCAATCCTTTGTAGTCGGGGATATTCCAAGTTAAATTCATATCTTTTACCGTGGCATAATCTAAATCCAGTTCTGACTTTAAGTTTTCTAAAATACTTCTGATTCCATCTTCTGAAAGGCAGATAATTGAGATCATTTGCCATTCATTTCCTTTTTTTGCTAAATTCACTTTTACTGATTTTATCTCGCCGGAGAAGTTTTCATTTACAATTACGCTCGCATTCCCTCCATTGATTTTTGATGGCTCTGTTTCAATTTTGGAGGGTTTTTCTTCGGCGCATAAAACGGGGTCGATTTTATCGGAATTATTTTTCAACTTCTGAGCCAATGCGGTACTTAATGAACTTTGTGATTCTAGTTCTTCTTTGATCGAATCTCCTTCGTAGTTTTGATACCAGTTGTAAAACTTTTCCACAACGGAATCGGGAGATTCTATTATCACCTCCGCCTTTTTAGTCACTTCTTTTTCCTCTGGCTCTGGAGTAGGGGGTTTAATGACATTGAGTTCAAAGGGTTCATTGATGGTTGGCTGAGGTTCTATTTTTGGTTTTTTTAGGTTTTTCAATAAGTAATACCCTCCAAATAAAATAACAACCAAAAGCACTAAGGCGGCAAGTATCGCCCATAGGTGATTTTTCGACCCTGATGTTTTATTCATTCCATTGGATTGGAATTCATTTTCATTTTTCATAATTTTTTGATGAAATACTAAGCTGCTATTGAAACGAGTTCCAATTCTACCGGCTTAAGACTTTTAATTCTGCTTCTTATGTGATCAATTGCCTTCTTTGCAGTTGGATTCCCTGGGAATGCTGTTGCAAAATTAAGTGCGGATCGAAAATCTTCGACAGCCGCTTGGGCGTCAATGTTGTTTTCTTGAATAAAGCTAAGGTCGTCACTTAACGCTTCAATTTCTGAAGGGGATATTTTTGCTGTGTTCATAATTCTTTTTTTATTTCAGCTACATTGTATCAAAAGCCAGTTAAAAATCAATTGATCTTGGTTGAATAGTTTTTTCTTGGTTTTATATATATTTTTTGGTATAATAATACAAATAAAATAAAAAAAAATGGCTGAAGCAGTTCCACTAGAATTTGATAGATTAAATTCACCCTTGGATAAAGGGGAGGTGCTTTCTTTTGATTGGGAAAAAATTTCTGCCTCTGATGGGGCTGATTTACTCCTTGGTTTTTTGGATCGCTTTGAAGGACAGTTAGAGGGTGACTGGCTAAGTCATTCTGAAAAAGAAAGGCTTTGGAAGATACTGACTGACTCTCTCGTGGCTCTTTTGAGTCGTCTTGATTATCAATCCACTGATGATGCAACATGGATTAGCCTTTTTAAGGCTTTTGAGCGCATGCATGATTTTCCTCATCCTCAATATTTTTTACGATCAATTGATTTGGTCAAGCGATTGCCTGAAAAAATCAATGTCTTAGCTCTTTTAGGAATGATTGATGCGATTGGAAAAGCTGGTCCGTCGGATCATTTTTGTCCCAATGATATTTTGAATTCCAATGAAGAAAACAGGGTTTTGATGGAAAAAGCGTTGGATCTTTTTGGTCAATGGAAGCAACAGCAGGAGCCATTGTCTGATTTTTCTGAAGATCTTGCCGATGAGACTCGTGATAATATTCGATTGGTTTAAGGGAGTTTTTTTTAACCTTTAATTTCTTTAAAGTCTTGTTTTTTTGTGGTATAACAGGAGCATTATTTACTTAATGTCGATTCATTATGAAACTCCTTTATAGTCATGAAGAAATTATGAAAAAAGTTAAAGAAACTGGGGAACAGATTGGAAAAGATTACAAGGGTAAGAATCCACTTTGCATTGGAGTTCTTAAGGGGTGTACGATATTTATGAGCCATTTATTGGTGAATATTCCCACTCCGGTTGAAATTGATTTTATGACTGTGAGTAGCTACAAGCATGGTTCTGAAAGCGGAGAGTTAAAATTGATTCAGGATCTTGATACGGTATCGGCTGGTCGACATATTTTGATTATTGAAGACATTATTGATTCTGGTAAAACTCTCGATTTCCTTCATCGTTACTTTGAAACTAAGCAGGTTAAAAGTGTTGAGGTGGTTACTTTTGTAAATAAAGAAAATCGACGTAAAAAAGATATTCCAAAGCCAAAATATACTTGTTTTGATTGTAATCAGGATCCGTTTTTGATTGGATTTGGCTTTGATTACAAAGAACGTTATCGAAATCTTCCTAATGTTTATTTAATGGAAGAATCAGATTTTGGTGAAGGGGATGTTTAAATTTTAGATTTTTAATTTTTAGTATTTAGTTTTTAGCTATGGGTCATTATTTTTGTTCTGGATGTGGAGGTAATTTTGAGGAACTTGGGGTTTGTGAAACGGAAGACTGCCAAAATCAGTGGGAGATGATGGAGGAGTGTAATTGTTCTGATGGAAAGCATGGAATGAAAGCTGAAGAAGGAAGTGTCGTTGTTAAAGACAGCAATGGAAATGAGCTAAAAACAGGAGATTCTGTTGCCCTGGTTAAAGATCTGCCTTTGCGCGGTTCATCGAGAGTTTATAAGCGAGGTACAAAAGTTTCCAATATCAAACTCACTGACAATCCTGATGAGGTGGATTGTAAAATTGATGGGTCTGCGATTGTGCTTCGAACCGAGTTTTTAAAAAAGCTTTAGTTTTTTTTATTTAAAGCGAAAATGGACAAAGATCCTCCCGTGATTCTTAACATCCACTTCCAATCGGTGGTATAGATTTTTGATGTGCTTTTGATCTAAAAATCGTTTCACTTTTTTCATCAATGCTCCACTTCCTTTCCCGGGAATAATTTCAACAAGCTTGATCTTTTTTTCAACGGCTTCCTGAATAATGCGATTCAATTCGTTTTCTATTTTTCCTCCTTTGTTAAAAATGTCGTGCAGATCGAGTTTGAGTTTGGCCATAGCTATAAAGGGCTTTAACGAATGGCTGGCTGTGAAGGTTTTGGATAAAGCTCGGGGTCAATCGTTCGCTCAAAACATTTTAGGCCCGCATCATGATCCCATACCTCATTAGAAGAATTATAATAGCCTTTGTCATAAGGAGAGGGGATTCGGGCTAGTGATTTAGTGCTACCGAATGGACTCGGACTATTAAAGGTGGCGCAAAGTTCAAACTGGAAAGGGGCTAATACTTTATAGTCATAAGCACTATCGGTTTCAGGGTCACGAGGCGGAATGAAGCCGGAAATTTTATTCTTCAGTTGATCGAGATCTGATGGCAATACTTGTTTAAGCTGCCAATAGTTTATGATTTCACTTTGCAGCATCTGAAGATCATTCACTCGTCGTTCATCCATGCGGATTTCACGTTGTTTCGCCGGAGAGCCGGCAACAAAAAAGCCGAGTACTAACATTCCCAAGACCAAAAAAGAGGAAGCCCAACCGACAATACCGGGAACTTTTGATTTATGGGGTTCACTTTGCACATCCCAAATATAGTAACCAAAAACTGCTCCGGCTAAAATAAGTACAGAAAGCACTTTCAGGAAAAAGGGGAGAGTAAGATCACCAGCATAAAATCGATTCACCAATTGAATTAAATCAATGATGATAGTAATCGCTGCAACCAGCAAAGTGAGATAGATGAGCCATTTGCTAAAGCGAAGATCGTGTTTTTTTGGATTTTTTCGAAGGTCTTTTTGGATAAACCACGAAAGAAGCAGGAAAAGCGGAAAGGAAACAATTAGCATTGAACTGGAAAAGCGAATGGTATCAAGAATATTTCCTGGGTAATAATTGAGAAGGTCAGGATGCCAGTAATCTACGTAAGCAAAAGAAAGGGCAATCAAGCTGATCACACCTATATATAAGGTGACCATCATCAAAAGGTGGAGGAAGACATCTTTAGGTGAGGTTCTAAGCTCAGTCATGATTTTTAATTTAATAATAAGTGTTTGTATTTTAGCATAATTAAAATGAAAGATTTATATCTGAAGCAGTTCCTGAATTGCGATTTTATTTTTAAAAGTAATAGTTGTTATTTTCTGTTTTTTCCTTTAGGATCTATCGGCTTTAATACAAATACTTTTATGGACATTCGAAATATTGCCATTGTCGCTCACGTTGATCATGGAAAAACCACACTTGTGGATGCCTTACTTAAGGCGAGCGAAACTTTTGATTCTCGCAAGGGAATAGAAGAGCGTGCGATGGACAGCAACGATCAGGAGAGGGAAAGAGGAATCACTATTTATGCGAAGAATGCTTCTATTGATTACAAGGGGGCTAAATTAAATATTGTAGATACTCCTGGTCATGCGGATTTTGGATCGGAGGTGGAGCGTGTGCTTCGCACAGTGGATGCGGTGGTTTTGGTTGTGGATGCTTATGAAGGGCCCATGCCTCAAACTAAATTTGTGCTTCGCAAATCTTTGGAACTTGGACACAAAGTCCTTGTGGTGATCAATAAAATTGATAAACCAATGGCTCGACCTGATACGGTGGTGGATCTCACCTTTGATTTATTCGGAACCCTTGGGGCTTCCGATGAGCAGCTTGATTTTCCTTATATTTATGCGATTGCGAAAGAGGGGGTTGCTGTTCGTGAGCTTACTGATGAGAAGAA
>DAOWGG010000022.1 GCA_030637565.1 Candidatus Peregrinibacteria bacterium
TGATCGTTTATTTTCTGTTTTTCATGACGAAAAAGATTCACCTGAACGATTCACATTTAAAGCCAATCCATCCGCTAAAGAAAAAAACATCTTTGTTTTGCTTCAAGTTTTTTTATCGGCTTTGGTTAAATCTAGGGAAGGAATTGATGATTTATTAAGGAGGCCTAAAAAAAGTATTACAACTGAATTTAGCAGTAATGGACATCCACCTATCCGCCAATTACTGGCCTATTTAGCCAAAATTGATCGCTATCTTGAAAGCTTACATCGAACGGTTGACCGCAAAGATTATCTGGACACTCGAAAAACCCTGAAAGGACATCGACCCCCCATTAAAAAGCGGACATCTTCCAAAAAACAAGGAAGTATAAGAAAAGTTGACGAGCTACATCAGCATTTGGAGGATAGTCAGTCTGTTTTTTCAAATGAACTACATTACGAAATTGCCTGTGAAATTTCGATGGGAATGGAAGATGAAGTAAAAGAGAGTGGTCGCAGTCTTAATAGCCGACGTGCGAAACAACCGCTGTTTTTCAATGATTTATGGGAATTATTTCAACAATATAATAATGAGCGGGTTCCTTTATATAGATTCAAAAAAAATGTTGAGAAACTTAAGAAGGAATTACTTACCATCGGCATTTTATTAAAAGGCACACTTCAACCCGATGGGAAAAAACCTGTTTGGATGGAGTGGGAACAATAAATCAGCTCTCTTGTTCCACCCACTTTAAGAATTCTTTGTTACCGTGTTTAATATCGGTGAAAACCACACAAGGGACTTCGTAAGAATGAATTTGTTTTACTAATTTGATTATTTTGTCTTCCTTTTTTTGACGTGTTTTAAAAATGATGATCACCTCTTTTGCCTTCTGAATTTCATCTTCCCACGCAAAATAGGATTCGATCCCGTCGATGATATTGGCACAGGCAATCAACCCCTCTTCTAAAAGCGCCAGAGTGATTTCTTTGGCTTCTGCTTTGGTGGGACAGGTGATGTAACCAAGGCTTAATTTCATTGAATTGAAATTATAAAATTAATGAATACTGCATCTCTTCTGGCTCATGCTCTTTTACCATTTTATTCATCACTTCCATTAATACTTCGACGTCGTAAAGCGCGCGGTGCAGATCTCCTGTTGTTACTTTTACTTTGTAATATTTCGCTAGTTCAGATAAACGACCTGGCATGCTTTGCTCTTTGGCATAAGCAAGGGAGCAAGCGGCTTGATCGTTTTGATAAGGTTTTAATCCACTTCTCATTAAGTTGGAATTGAGAATTTCATAATCGAAACGAATATTGTGTGCCAACAAAGAACGATCTCCTGCAAACGCAAGAAAGTCGTTTAAAACGTCAGATGACTCTCGAGCTGCTTCGATTTCTTCCTTCGGGATCTTGTGAATTTCCCATGCCCCATCGCTCATCTTGTTTAGGTTCACCTTGATGATTTCCTGAAATGTTTTAGGTTCCTGCCCTTTCTGCCAAATCATTCCCGCTATCTCAACAATGTCATCGTGAAAGGTGTTTAGCCCTGTTGTTTCCGTATCAAAAAGAACAAACTCTTCCCCAGAATAGTAGCGACGAATGAGGTCTTGGAAGGTGATTAATTGCATAATTCAAATTGATTATTTGCTGAATACGAAGCCTATTCTAATTGATTATCAGACACTACTCAACGAAATCCTTTTTACGAAATTGCTTTTTCTGGCTTTGTATTTTTTTACTGCTCAATCGCCTCGCTTTCGACCCTTTTGGCACTCTGGTTTTCTTACGACGTGTCGGTACATAAAAATACTTTTGGACTTTCTGTGCTAATTGAGAAAAGGCCTGATTTAAATTTTGCTCCTGACTCCGCTGATTCATTGATCGGCTAATCAGCTCTTTTGTTTTAGACGCAGTGCGTTTGTGCTCTTCTGGGATTACATATATCAAACGAACGCCGTTCATATGACGATTGGTATGCTGACCTCCTGGCCCTCCTGAAAAATAAGAAATTTGGATACTATTTTTATCAATCACTAATTTCTGTTTATCTCCCATTTCGACGACAATTGTGAGCTTTTCCCGATCAAATGTTACAAGGTTTTTTTGCATGTATTCAGACTACCAAAGAAAGAGTGATGATACAATTTTGACAAGACTATTTTTTTAGTTTATAATTTTCTTCTTTTGCTCTTTCACAAATCAAATTGAATATTAAAAGGGTAGGGCAAAAGCCCGACAACAATTTACTGACGGCTGACATTCGGTTGGCTTAAGTTTTGTTATTTACTTGGAGGTAAGTATGAGGATTTTTCTTTGCGTCTTGGCTTTGACGCTGTTCGCCCCCATCGCGAAAGCACAGGGGTTTCCGCAGATCAAGGTCTTTGAGACCACCGAGTGCACTTGGCTGCCCGCCGCTGATGGCGACAAAGGACAGTGGGTTCACTTCTTCTCTGCCAATGAGCTCCTCAAGCAACTCTATGAAAAAAAAGGAGTGAAAGGAAAACTTAGTGATGCTGCGCTATCGCACCTCTCCAATACAGGGCTCTCCTTGTCAAAAATTGAGCTGCGAAATTCCCCAAGTGTTGGCACATTTGCATCGTGCACGCCAGCAACAGCGGTGGAAAAGGCAAATGCCTGGCTGAAAAAGAATGGAGATTCCATCGACATTCTTGACTTCAACCACAGCTCCAACACCGTCGGCCTCCTCTGGAAGAAGAGTGAAACGACCATTGGGGTGGCCATCACCGACTAGATCCAACTTCCATGCTCTCCGTCCCGCTGGCTACGGCTGGCGGGACGGGGGACAAAGGACATCTTTTCTGCCTTACCCTTCCCTTTTAATATTTAAAGCCAACTTTGACTACGTGTCGATCTTCTTTGACAACTTATCGATCATCTCCTAAGATCACATAGCTATGTTCAAACCCGAAATCCTTGCACCCGCTGGAGATCTAGAAAAATTGAAGACCGCCTTTTTATATGGGGCGGATGCGTGTTATATGGGCGTGAAGGCAATGAGCATGCGAATGAAGATTAATGATGAAGATGGGAATGTTTTAGAGGAGGCTTTACGAATTAAAAATGAATTGGGCAAA
>DAOWGG010000103.1 GCA_030637565.1 Candidatus Peregrinibacteria bacterium
TGATGGGTACGATTATAGGAATTTTAATGCATCTATCGATCCGACTTATTATTGTTAAAAGGCCCAAATACCACTTTCGGCATAAATTGGACTTAACATTGAGCCCGGAAATTAAGGAAACAATGAAACTTATGGCGCCAAAGATGATTCAGTACGCCATGTGGAGTTTTATGCTGATAAGTTTTACCAGTATTGCCTCTGAACTTTCGGAGGGAAGTATTGCGACTTATAGTTACGCCCGAAACTTCCAGAGCCTTCCTGTAAGCATGCTGGGGATTGCGATTGCTATGGCGCTTTACACTTCTCTTTCGCATGATGCTGGGCGAGGAAACTTTGAAAAATTCAAACGTGATCTTCGACGTGATCGATTACGCGCTTTAATTTACACTACTTTAGCTGCTATTGCCCTCGCGCTTGTTGCCAAACCCGCGATCGGCTTACTTTTGGGTGGAGGTAAATTTGAAGAAAGTGATATTAAGCTCCTTGCTACTACCCTTCAAATTTATTGTATTTCTGTTCCATTAGAGAGTTTGTTACATATTTATCATCGCTCTTTTTACTCGCTTCGAAATACCCTTATCCCTGCCGCCTTCCACACGTTGTCGATTATGGGAACCATTGTACTCGCTAAAATGCTAGCCCCTCAAATCGGCATCACTGCCATTCCTGTTGCCTTTGCTGTTGGCGTTGGAATTCATGTAACAATATTGGCTTCTATCTTCCCCTTTCTTCTTCGAAAGCGGGAACGTGAATTTACTTCATAATAATCATGTTCTTCGCACCTTCTAAAATATCCTTATCTGGATCGTAATCGTGAAGGGCAGACATGGTGTTTTCGTATGAATAAATGAAGTTCTCTCCGCGACGTGTGCCGACATCGTTGGTGATGAAGTTCTTTTCGTCATACCCCTTAATCGCAATCACGTGATAATAAGGCCCAGGCGCCGTGAAGAAAGGATTAACGAGAACGCGACCGGCAAAGGGGGCAACGATTGGATAACCAGCCGCCAGTGCCCTTTTCATATCTTCGATCGTTGGGTCGTCGACGATTTCAAAGTTGTCGTATTTAAAATAGCCCCTCAGCATCTCCGCGTTTTGTTCGGTGGAGGTGTGAATGTAATCCTTATAATGCTCCTCTTGCCATTCCACAAGACCCCACACATGCTGTTTAAACTCCTCCTTGGTGAGTGGCTTGTTCTGAGTGTAATAATAGGCCAGAATCAGACTTGCTTCTTCGCAGGCTTCCTGCCACGGCATTCCCCAATCGGCATCGGGTGCCTGAGAGTAGAATGGAATCGCTAAGTTGATTTGTGATGGGAGTTCTACCTCTTTAATTTCAACCACCTCCTCCACTACTACTTCTGACTTTTCCTCTTTCACTTCCTTCTCTGGTTCATCCATCAATTTATCAATCGCCTGCATTGCGTTTGCAGCCAAAGCCACATCGTCCCGTGCAGTGGGTTGAACGGTGCTTTTAAAATCCGCCTCACTAGGTGTACAAGCAGATAAAAACAGTAAGGTGATGAAAAGGGCTGTTAGTTTTTTCATAAGCACAGATGGATTAAGGATTTTAACTATAACTTAATACTGTAATTTAGTCAATACCTTGCCCAATTGTCTGCAAGAAAATTTTTGATTAAATAAAATTAAGTGATATACTTCAGTTGTCAGCCTGTCTAAAAAGATATATAGTTGACAAACATAAAATATAGTGTATTATATACACAACTCGCTCCTGATACAATTCAATTAGAGCCACAATAAAACAGTAATTATTACTTCACCTTTATGGCCCCCACCCCTCCATCCAATTCAAAATATCCCAATGTGACAGAAGTGTCACGAAAAGATTATGCGTCTGCGAGGGAGTTTTTAAAAGAGCATTCTTCCCTAAAAGAAATCGTCCATTGGGTACGATCTCGTTTTTCTGATATCACTAAAAATTTAAGGGAGGAGGAGATCAACAAACATGACCTCTCTCATCAACTAAGAACCGCTTATAATGGTGTAAATATTATGCAAGCGCTTGGAGAAGATTATTTTACTCATCGTGAGACTATTTTAGCTGGTATTGCCGCTGTTATTCACGATGTTGGCTACATTGATGGCGATACTGAAGATATTGAGGAAAAAGGCTATAACTCTGGGAATAAAGGTAAATATAAAAAACATGCTCTTAAGGGAGCCAATGAAGTAAAGCGAAAGCTCAATCAGTATTTAAAATTGGTCAACGGTGCATATGGAGATCGAGTGAAAATTGATGCTGAAAAAGTGGAAGAAATTCGAAAAATGCTGACCTACAAAGATGAAAACGGAGAAGATCGGTTGATTAACGATAAAGATATTGAATTCATTTGGGGGTCTATTTTGCATCACAATGATTACGGAAAAGATACGGCTGAATACAACCCTTGGATGGTGGATCCTTCGGCTTTAATTGTTCAACTTTGTGACAAGTTGGATCATTGCCGACAACGTATTTACAAGGAGCATTTAAACCCTGAAGACTTTGTTCCGGATCATGAACGAACGAATGGATCGGAGCGTGATGACAAATATTTCCATCGATCTGTCCCTTATTGCATTCAGGATTACAAATTTTTAGTGAATGAAAAAAATGGCCGAATGACTTGGGTAGCTAATGTGGATTTGAATCGGTTTAATGAGTTAATGAAAGATGTTAAGCCAAATTACTACACTCCAGATTCCTTTGCTAAGGATTTCCATACTGCTTATGAAAAAAGTGCTCGAGTGGCTGCTGAAGCGTTGGGAGCTATTCTTCATCAATCAGAGGATAGAAAACCTTTAAAAGAACAAACTCAGTATCTTGATATCCATTCGCCATTGGTGGTTGAGCTTCAGTTTAGCGATGGCAACAAGAAAAGGCTGTACTACACTCGACCTGATCGAGATATCTACTCATCTAAATCTTTGGCTCCTTGGCAAGAAGAATTATTCTCTGCTTACGAAGCTGCCGAGGAAATGCGTTTGGTCGACAAGGGCGAATCAAGAGAAAAGGCGGCTTAAATCTATCGACGATCACCGAATGCACGAAGCAAGTGGAGGAAGAGATTAATGAAGTCTAAGTACAAAGTCAGAGCCCCAAGGATGACTAGTTTTCCGAATGTCTCATTGCTGTCTGCCATCAAGGCAAATGCTTTGAGTTTTTGATTGTCGTAGGCAGTTAATCCCATAAAAATAACAATACCCGCGTAAGTCACCACCCATTCGATCATCGGGCTATGAAGAAAGAAATTTACGATTGAGGCTAGGATAATTCCAATAAGAGACATAATCAGAAAGCTTCCCCAGGAAGTGAGATCCTTTTTAGTGGTGTAGCCATACAATGCCATGATTCCAAATAGACCAGCACTAAGGACAAATACTTTGGAAACGGAGGCAGCGGTGTAAACCAATAAAACAGCTGATAGTGTTAATCCAGTTAAGGCTGAATAAACAATGAAAGCTGACATCGCGGTTAAAAAAGACATTTTTCGTATCCCCCATGAAAGCCAGATGACTAAACCAAGTTCTGCAAACATCAGAAAATAAAATAAACCTCTGTGCTCTAACAGATAATTCATAAATACCGCATTGCTGGCTGTCTTCCAAGCCACTAAAGCAGATAAACCGAGAGCTCCGGACATCCACAAATAAACCTTTGAAAAGTAAACACTAACGGCTTCTTGCTGATGATGTGGAATGGATATAGAACGACTGAACATAGTAAAAAAAAGTTATAACTATTTGTGTTTAGTATTGTTAATAATTTTTACAGATAAATCAATGGTTTCATAAATCGCTTTGACTTTTTTTTCTTCCTGACTATAATTTCTCTGCATACTAACCAAATGCGAATCTTGTTACGGGGCCATCGTCTAGTGGTTAGGACTTCGGATTTTCATTCCGGCAACAGGGGTTCGATTCCCCTTGGCCCTACCAAGCAAAAAAAGCTTTATCTGTAAGATGAAGGTTTTTTTGATTAACAGGACGTTAAGCAACGATACCCTCCTTGGATTAACCCCTATTATCAAAATACGGAGCTCCCCATCCGATTACACCTTCTTTTTTAACTACCCTTAATTTGTCTCCTAACTCTTCGATTTGGAGACCTTTTTGATCCAGTAAATCAGATAAAACTCCTCGAACGTCTCCTAAAAACTGACGTGGAATTAGAATGTGTTCATCGCGTGGGAATAAGTTAAATTGATCAGGATTTTCTATTTTATCTCTGACTGCTTCTCGGCTTTCCTGAACCACCTCCTGCTTAAATTCAGGAGAGCTAGTAAATCGAAATTCAAGCACTTTATATTTGGACATCTTATCTATAATCAGTGTAATATTCGCCCGTGTCATCTTTAGGGGCTGCTACGATATCGATTTCGCCCTTTTTAAATTTAGCCTGAAATCCATGCCAATCCAAAGCATCGTTGATTTTTTGACGCATACCTTCCGTGAGTTCTGATTTCTCAATTTGATCACTACTTCCTATTAATCTTTCAAGCTTCTCTCGCACCCTACCCTCTAAATGAGCGGAATGACGATCCTTCTCAAATGGATAATTAATAGGAATTAACTCTTCTTTTTGACTAAAAACTAGCTTTAATTGTCGATCTTTTGAGGGTTTTTCCTTAGGCATTGTCTTTAAATTATTCTTAGTTTGTTATTATACAATAATATCAATAGAAAAGCAAATTTTAGTCTGAGTCCAAAATAACTGAAATTACCTTTTCTCCCCGATCAATAATTACTTTTTCTTCCTCCGCTGCCAGAACCGCCAGAACCAAACTGACCGATAAAACCAAAAAGGCGTAAAGGGCGTAAAATAAAATCTGCCTGACATGGGGGTGATGATTTAAGAAATGATGGTTTTTGATGTCTTTTTTATTAAATTTTCTTGTTATTATAACATTTTTATTAAAATTAAGCAAATATTTCTCACTTTTATAAAAGTTCGCTATACTCTTTCTGTAATTTTTAAACAACTCAATAATGATTAAACGAGCCCTCATCTCTGTCTCTGATAAAAATGGAATTGTTGATTTTTCGAAAGGCTTATACGCAAAAGGTGTTGAAATTCTCTCTACTGGTGGTACTGCTAAATTGCTTCGCGAGAACGGTGTTGACGTTGTTGAAGTGGGTGATTACACCGGGCATCCCGAAATGATGGATGGGCGAGTCAAAACCCTTCACCCTAAAATTCATGGAGGTCTTTTGGCGGTTCGGGATAATCCAGAACATATGAAAGCAGCTGAAGATCATGAGATTGGATTGATCGACCTCGTGGTCGTGAATCTCTATCCGTTTCAAGAAACGATTCAAAGGGAGGGGGTAACAACCGAAGAGGCAATTGAGCAAATTGATATCGGTGGACCTAGTATGCTTCGAAGCGCTGCTAAAAACTTCCGATCGGTGACTGTTATTACAGACCCTGAAGATTATGAATTGGTTTTAAATGAATTGAATGAAAAAGGAGATACAACGGAGGATACTCGACGACGATTGGCAGAAAAAGTTTTCGAAAAAACGGCTCATTACGACAGTATGATTGCGAACTTTCTAACAGGAGGAAAAACCAAACATCTCATCATCGAAAAAATGAGCGATCTCCGATATGGAGAAAATCCTCATCAAAAAGCGGCTTTCTATAAAGACCGAGATTCTCATAATGGAGCAAGCCTTCCTAATGCGAAAGTGATTCAGGGTAAAGCCCTTTCTTACAATAATATTATGGATGCTGATGCAGCACTTAGTGTCGTTCGTGAATTCAGCGACCCCTGCGTCGCCTTTATCAAGCACGCCAATCCGTGCGGTATTGCGGTGGCGGATAATATTAATGATGCGTTCATCAACGCTTACGAAGGAGATCCGAAATCGGCGTTTGGAGGAATTATTGTTTTCAACCGAAAATGTACCAAAGATTTAGCGGAAAGTATTACCAGCAAATTTTTCGAAATTGTATTGGCTCCTGATTTTGAAGATGGGGCTTTGGAAGCTTTTGCTGCTAAACCGAATTTACGCGTTTTGAAGCTAGGAGAAATCAAACCCGAAGAGGCAGGAGAAACTTATCGGAAAGTGAGTGGAGGATTATTGGTTCAAGATTTGGATGTGAAGCGAATCGAAGAAGGTGATTTAAAAATCGCCACCAAAAAAACTCCTTCTGCTGAGCAAATGAGAGATTTGTTATTTGGATGGCACGTGGTTAAACATGTGAAATCAAATGCGATTGTTTTGGCGAAAGGCGGAATGACCGTTGGTGTGGGTGCTGGGCAAATGAGTCGAGTGGATGCCGTTGAACTGTCGCTTAAAAAAGCCAATGGACGTGAAAAAGAATCGGTTCTGGCCTCTGATGCCTTCTTCCCTTTCCCAGACAGTATCGAAGCCGCTGCGGCCGCTGGAATCACCGCTATTATCCAGCCAGGAGGATCGATTAAGGATGATGACGTGATTGCAAAAGCGGATGAACTTGGAATTGCGATGGTGCTGACGGGGTCACGGGCGTTTTTGCATTAAAAATGTATCGCGGACTGGAAAGTCCACGCTTCATTTTTTCATTATATCTCATCGCAGAGCAGGTTTTCCAACCTGCGATAGCGAATGGTATAATAGGTTTATGTTAATTCATGAACTTCAAAAATCAATCGACCAACTTCCCCCATTTAAACGAGTGGTTGTTGGGGTTTCCGGTGGAGCGGATAGTGTCGCTTTGGCTCACCTTTTGATTGAACTTGGATACGATGTAACAATCGCCCATCTTAATCATAACTTGAGAGGGGAAGAAAGTGATGCTGACGAAGCCTTTGTCGCCAGCTTGTCCAAAAAATGGAAGGTGCCTTTTTTTAGCCAAAAAATCGACGTCACGAAAGGGGGAAATTTAGAAAATAATGCTCGAATTGCTCGCTATTTATTCCTGGAAAAAGTGAGGCAGGATGTAGGAGCTGACTTTATTGCCGTTGCTCATCATCTGGATGATCAGATTGAAACCATTTTGTTACACATGAAGCGAGGAGCTGGCTGGCGTGGACTTTCGGGTATGCGACTTCAGAACGGCAAACTCATTCGCCCGCTGTTAACGATAAAAAAACAGGAGCTGCTTAAATATCTAAAA
>DAOWGG010000059.1 GCA_030637565.1 Candidatus Peregrinibacteria bacterium
CATGAAGTGAAATGCTTTCGACATTCGAAATAGAAAAAGTGGATATGGATACTATGCTATTATTATGTTTACCTAATAAAGTTGTAATAATTTAAATAAACTAAATGCCCGACCTCCAATCCCTCTTAAAAACTTACTTTGGACACCCTGAGTTCCGCCCTCTTCAACATGAAATAATTCAGCAGATACTGGATGGAGAAGATGCTTTGGTTTTAATGCCTACAGGAGGGGGTAAATCGGTTTGTTATCAATTACCCGCTTTGGTTTTTCAAGGAATCACGGTGGTGATATCTCCTTTGATCTCTTTAATGAAAGATCAAGTGGACGCGGCTTTGAACAATGGAATTCCAGCGGCCTATTTGAATAGCACTTTAACTGCGGAGGAGTCCGCGCAAATTGAGAGGCGATTACGAGCGGGGGAAATAAAATTACTCTATTGCGCGCCCGAACGCTTTGCACTCCCCCACTTTCGTGACTTTTTAAAAGCATTGCCCATTAAACTTTTTGCGGTGGACGAAGCTCATTGTATTTCGGAATGGGGCCATGATTTTCGAGCTGATTATCGTACTTTGAATTTGCTTAAAAAGGAATTTGCATCCGTGCCTATTGTTGCCCTAACCGCTACGGCCACCAAGCAGGTTGCGGATGATATTGTGGAGCAACTTGGAATGCCAGAGGTAAAACGATTCATTTCAAGCTTTAATCGTCAAAATTTGAATTATCGCGTAGAGCGTAAAACCAGCACCTTCAATAAACTAGTGAGCTGGATCAATAAATTTAAAGGTGAGTCCGTTATTGTCTATTGTTTTTCAAGGAAAGAAACCGATTCAGTTGCTGAAAAACTTTGTGACCTAGGCTTTAATGCGCGTCCTTATCATGCGGGACTGAATGGAGATGAGCGCACTCAAAACCAAAGTGATTTTATCAACGATAAAGTGGATATTATTACGGCTACCATTGCATTTGGTATGGGAATCGACAAACCCGATGTTCGCTTAGTGGCTCATTATAGCCTGCCTAAAACCATCGAAGGCTATTTTCAGGAAACGGGGCGAGCGGGGCGCGATGGACTGGAGAGTGAATGTGTGCTTTTTTATGGAGCGGGCGATCAATTCAATCAAAAATATTTCATCGAACAAATCGAAGACCCCCTTCAGAAAGAAAAGCGTTATGAGCAACTGAATCAAATGGTGGGCTATTGCGAATTGAAAAAATGTCGTCGTAAACAATTACTGAATTACTTTGGAGAAAATTTTGAACAAGACAATTGCGAAGGTTGTGATGTTTGTTTAAAGACGGAGAGCCACTTCAACGCCGCGGAAGTGAGTCAAAAAATCCTTCAAGCCATCAATGAAACAGGTGGACGCTTTGGTGCGAGTCATATCATTAACATTTTACTTGGACGAAATCAGAAAAAAATCCGAGAACTTGGTCACAATGAGCTAAAAAGCTATGGATCGGTTACGAATTACGATAAAGATGCCTTGAGTCAGATTTTAGCTAATTTGGTCGACGATAATTACATTGAACGAGAAACTGGCATGTATCCCACTTTAAGCTTGGTCGAAAAAGGCTATGGACTTCTGAATGCTATGCATGCGGGGGAAGCCACTGAGCTAAAAATGGACGAACCAGAGGTGGAAGCAATGCCCGCTAAAGTGAAAATGAAAAAAGCTCGCAAAACCAAGGTGAAATCCGATCTAACCTACAATGAGAATTTATTCGAAGCATTCCGAGTTTTGCGGAAAAAATTAGCCACTAAATACCGAGTACCCCCTTATGTGATCGCTTCCGATAAAACGCTTATTGAACTGGCTCACTATCTGCCCAAAAACACCACTCAACTTCTTGATATCAATGGCTTTGGGGAGCTGAAAGTAAAGCGATATGGGAATGCGTTTATTGAAATGATCAAGGAGAAGGCTTAAATTGTTTTGATCTTGCAAAATAAGCGGTAAGTCATTAACCTGACTTAGCTTATTTTCTTAAAAAAACAAAACACTATGCCCGAACCAAAACCTAAGAAAGTTGAAACCCTTTTAGTTGAGCTAACAGAATTGAAGGATAAGATGGCCAATGCGAAAGAGATTCTTAAAAATTACAAAGTTCGCTCCGAAAGACTCACTCAACTCAAGCGGGCTAAAAAAGATTTAAATGAGCAAGTTGAGGAGGAAAAAAGAAATATTGAAGATGAATTCTTGGAGGATAAAGACTATGAAGCCGCTTCTAATGACGAGCTAACACTCAAAAATCAGCTTCGAGAAAAGAATTCAGAAATCCGAGAGTCTTTGGCTCAATTTAATAGAGACCAAGACCTTTCGACTTATGATTACAACGTTAAAGGAGAGCCCATAAAACTTCAGGTGCAGCGCGTCGTAAAGGTGTTTATCAACGGCAAAGAGGAGAAGTAGTTCCTAAAAACTTTCAAAAAGTTTTTCGGCCTTTTCAAACAAGTGTCTTCGCCTTCCAGGAAAATCGCTTAACTTCGTCCTGATTAACTTTGGGGCCCACAAGACCCAAAGCGGCATCAGGACTGCGTGCGCTCATTTCCTTATAGGCTCACTTATTCTACATTGATGTTTCGGATTTTAGATTTTTGGTTTAGAATTGAAGTGTTTATTCAATAAAAACTGAAAAATGGAATTTCTAGGCGTTCATTTGTTGGCAGTCGTTATTTTGTCTGCTGTTACTTTTGCGTTCGGTGCATTTTGGTACGGA
>DAOWGG010000092.1 GCA_030637565.1 Candidatus Peregrinibacteria bacterium
ATTTAAAAGTTTCAAGTGTTAAATTTTAAAATTATGAAGAAAGTATTGTTTTCCATCCTAGGTGTCATTCTGCTTTTCCCCATTTACATTTCCGATGCACTGGGGATTGATATCGATACTTTTCGGGATGAAGTTTTTCGACCCGAGAACCTTCCTGTCGCTACGGGAAATAAGAATCTGACGGCGGACGCTAAAATCAACTCACTCCTTTTGTATGTAGTGGATTTGATTTTGTATGCTTCTGGGGGAGCCGCTGTTTTATTTTTAGTGATTGGCGGTATTCGCTATATTAGCTCTTTTGGAGATCAGGAGCGCATGGATGGTGCGAAGAAAACGATTAAATATGCGGTGATTGGCCTTCTTGCGGTTATTCTCTCTTTTGCTATTGTGACGAATGTGATTGATTTGATCTTTAAGGCAACGATATAGAAACGCAACAACGATATGACGCAATAACAAGAAACATGTTAAACTTCATAATGTTATATCGTTATCACGTTATTACGTTACATTTTTATGTCTAAATTTTATACCACTACAGCGATTGCTTATGTGAACGCACCCCCTCATATGGGGCATGCACTTGAGTTTGTAATGACCGATGTTATTGCTCGATACAAGCGTTTGATGGGGTATGATTCCTTTTTCTTAACAGGTACTGATGAGCACGGGGTAAAAATTTATAATGCTGCTCAAAAATCCGAGGAAGATACTCAGGCTTTTGTTGATCGACACGCTAAAACGTTTGAAGATCTAAAACCTCTTTTAAACCTTTCTAACGACGATTTTATTCGAACGTCTGATAAGGAAAGACATTGGCCTGCCTGCCAAATGTTATGGAAAAAACTGGTTGATAAGGGGGATATCTACGAAAAAGAATATGAAGGACTTTATTGTGAAGGCTGTGAAGCCTTTATGATTGAAAGAGACTTGATTGACGGTAAATGTCCTACTCATAAAAAAGCTCCTACTTTAGTGAAGGAGAAAAACTATTTTTTCAAACTTTCAAAATACAGCGAGAAAATTGGTGAGTTGATTGAAAGCGATCAGCTCGCTATTGTTCCTGCTAATCGAAAACAGGAAATTCTTAATTTAATAAAGGAAGGGCTTCACGATGTTAGTTTTTCACGGCCAAAGTCAGTTCTTCCGTGGGGAGTTGAGGTTCCAGGGGATCCCGATCAAGTGATGTATGTGTGGTGTGATGCTCTTACAAACTATATTTCAGCTCTTGGATATGCAGAAAATTCAGAGAAATTTAAAACCTACTGGCCTGCTGATCTTCATGTGATTGGCAAAGACATTGTTCGCTTTCATGCGGGTATTTGGATCGGAATGCTGTTGTCTGCTGGAATTCCTCTTCCTAAGGCGATATTGGTTCATGGATTCATTACTCATAATGGAGAAAAAATGAGTAAATCGATCGGAAATGTGATTGATCCTGTTGGAGTGATTAAGGAATATGGAGCGGATGCTCTGCGTTACTACTTAACTCGTGAGATTCCGTCGGGCCGTGATGGAGATTTTAACGATAAAATGTTTATCGAACGGTACAATTCAGATTTAGCCAATAATCTTGGGAATCTTGTTAATCGTGTTCATACACTTATCAGTCGTAACGAAATTAAGGATTTCACCTTTACTCAGTTTCATGAGTCCTTTAAAGATAAGGTTGATGAGACCTGGAAGCGATATGTCTCAGATATGGATGCCTACAACCTTCATGAGGCTGTTTTTCATGTGTGGCGTATGGTCGATTTTGCGAATCGGAAAATCGAAGAAGAAAAGCCATGGGCTCTTTTGAAGGAAAATCCTGAAAAGGGGAGAGCGATTTTATGTAATTTACTTGAGCTTATTCGTCATATTACCCTTATGACTTTCCCCATTATTCCCCTTAGTTCTGCCAAAATTCGCCAGCAAATAGGCCTTTCTCCAACCATTGACTCTGGGAAAGAGAATGGATGGGGCGTGGTAACTCAGTGGGATCGCCTTGGAGAAGGATTTATTATTTTCCCTCGTATTGAATCAGAATA
>DAOWGG010000009.1 GCA_030637565.1 Candidatus Peregrinibacteria bacterium
AGCAGATCACCAGTCAAATTCTTCCATCACTTATTGTTGAGCGTCAGGCAATGGTTTATGAGGCGTCAGATCTTTACACTTTGCTCGATGTTGATTCGAAGCAAAATCGTTTGATTATTGAGGACACCTTACAAAAGGTTTCTAAATTTCAGCGTTTTGATGGAGGTTATGGTTACTGGGAAGGAGCGAATCGAAGTAATACTTTATTGAGTGCTTATATTGTTTACGCTCAGCATTTAGCAGGGCAAATCGACTTCTTGGTGGATGCAACTCAAATCAGTCGATCTCAGCAGTATTTATGGAAGCGTTTGAATGACATCAGCCCACGAACCCGACTGCGTTTGGATGAGCGTGCGTTTGTGCTTTGGGTACTCAGTGAAATAGGACAAGGGGATACGGGTATGACCATTTCTTTGTATGAGCAACGTGATGATTTAAGGCTTTATTCTCGCGCGTTGATGCTGATGACTCTTCAGAATTTATACAACAATGGACAGAAGAGTGTTTACACTTTTATGGAGAAGTTAAAATCTGAAATTGTTTCTGAGCAAATTGTTGATGATCGCTCAATTCACTTCGAAGAAAATGCTCACAACTGGTGGGATATGAATACGAATTTCCGTACCACTTCAATGGTTTTGATGGCACTCAATCGTGATAATCCTGATAACCCAGTTCTTTCGGATATTGTTACTCATTTGAGCCTCGCTAAAAAGCGAAAAGGAGGACTGATGAATACTCAGGAAACTGCGTGGCTTCTTCTTTCAATGCTTGAATATGCGGAGAGTCATAATGTGCTAGATGCTGACTTTGAATTTGACGTTCGTGTGAATCGCAGTAAAGTTTTTGAGGGATTGATCGACTCTGATAATTTAACGGAAGTGTTTGATGTGACAGTTCCCATTGCTTCGATGAATATTGGTGATGATTTGAATGAGATCACGTTCCAAAAAGACGGAAAAGGTGAGATGATTTTTGACATGGAGCTTAAATACTACTTGCCAAACGAAGTGATTCCGCCGCTTGAAAAAGGTTTCCATATCACTCGTGAATATTATGATTTTGGTGATGAGGAATCTCGAATTGCTAAAGGATTTAAATCGGGTGAACTTTACCGTGGACAGCTCGATATCATTGTTCCAGAAGACATGTATCAAGTAGTGGTTGAGGAACGTTTACCTGGTGGCTTTGAAGCGATTAATTTCAATTTAGACAATGTGGATCAGGAGCTTCAGCAACAAATGCAGGAGGAATACTATGAATCCAATCAGGAAGAAGCCGAGGACGGACCTAGTTACCGCTACTGGTATTACAATCCGCTTTGGCGCTTCAATCATAAAGAAATGCGAGATGATCGTGTGCTGTTGTTTGCCGATTATCTACCGAAAGGGGTTTATACCTATAACTTCCTGGTTCGTGCGGGTCTTCCTGGTACTTATAATCACTTACCGGCGTCCGCTTATCAAATGTACTTCCCTGAAGTATTTGGGCGAACGGGTGGGGAGTTTATTGTTATTAAAGAATAGTTAATATCTCAGATTTCAGATCTCAGATTTTCTTAATCCTTACTTCTTAGTCCTTGGCTATGAGTCGCATTGAAAATTTACGCATTAGTAAGTCAACAAAATTAATTTCACCTGGTGAAATTCGTTTGCAAATTCCTATTTCTGAGAGGTCTGTTGAAACCATTCATCAAGGGCGACAGGATTTTGATAATATATTGGAAGGGGCGGATGGTCGTTTTGTTGTGGTCGTGGGGCCGTGCTCTATTCATGATCCGAAAGCGGCTTTGGAATATGCTGACAAGCTAAATAAGCTTCGACAGGAATTGGGTGATAAATTATTTATTGTGATGCGAACCTATTTTGAAAAGCCGCGTACGACGGTTGGTTGGAAGGGCTTGATCAACGACCCTGATTTGGATGGAACGAATGAATTGGGAGAAGGGCTTAAGATTGCTCGTCGTTTACTTCTTGATATTACCGAAATAGGAATGCCAGTGGCGACGGAGCTTTTGGATCCGATTATTGCTGCGTATATTGGGGAGCTGGTTTCATGGGTTGCCATTGGAGCTCGTACGACTGAATCCCAAGCTCATCGTCAGATGGCTAGTGGGCTCTCAGCTCCCGTTGGATTTAAAAATAATAGTGATGGGAATTTAGATGTGGCGGTGAATGCGATGGGGTCTGCTAAAAGTTCACATAGCTTTTTGGGTGTGAATGATGAGGGAGATTGCTGTGTGGTTCAAACCAAAGGTAATACCAGTACCCACATTGTTTTGCGAGGGGGGAATGGTCGATCGAATTATCATTCGGAAGATATCGAAAAATGCGAAAAGAAACTTGAAGCAAAGGGCTTTGTTCCTAAAATTATGATCGATTGCAGTCATGAAAATTCAGCTAAGAATCATGAGAAACAAAATGAGGTGATTGAAGATGTGATTGCCCAAAAAAAATCTGGGAATCAGTCTATTTTTGGTGTGATGCTTGAAAGTAATTTATTTGAAGGAAGGCAAGGCACTCCAGATGATTTAAACGACTTAGAATATGGTGTTTCAATCACCGATGCTTGTATTGGTTGGGATGAGACGGAAAAGCTTTTGAGGTATTTGCATGAGGCGGTTTAGGTTCTTTTGTCATTCCCGGCTTGATCGGGAATCTATTTCATAGGCGGCAAGCCGCGACTGACCTTCTTTCTGTAATGCTACTTTTAAGTACAACGATGAAGTATAGATTCACCCTTCTTACTTTTTTTCTGACAAAAAAGTAAGCAAAAAAACATTGGGGCTCTGCGAAACGTGCAATTAACGTTGTACATTTAACCATCATCTTCCACGTTCGCCCTGCCCCAAACCCCACAGTACTTCATTTCTTTTTTTGTCATCCTGAATTTATTTCAGGATCCATATAATAAGAAAGCCAAGTTTTCAGAGGTGCAGAAAAATCTCTTGCGCTTCATATTTATGGAATGTATAGTAATTCATGTAATGCAGTTTTTCATACTTTTATAGCAATACATGGTTAATATTCTTAAGGAATTCGGGCGTGGTCAGATCACTCTTCCTAAAAAGTGGAGGGAACGTTTTCATACGAATGTTTATATCGCAAAAGAGACGTCTCAAGGGCTTTTAATTGTTCCTTTTACCGATGAATCCATTCAGGTGGATGAACAAAAGTTGCAAGAAGAGATAAGCACCAAATCATCATCAGGTTTTTTTAAGAGGAAGACGATTGGAGGAGAATAATTGTTTCAAAGCAAAACAAAAACAAAATTCAAAGACTCCCTACTAGATAAATAATGGGGAGTCTTTGTTATAAAAAAGTTTGACTTCTTTTGTTAGCACTCTATAATCTTGAGTGCTAATTATTGTTGTTATTTCCGACCTGATCGGGAATCTGTACAATGGAATTAGATTCCTGCCTTCACTGCCGTGTATACAGCTGTGCACGGCGCGGGAATGACAAGTATATTAATTATCAACCAAATGGATCTAAAAAAGTTTACCGTAAAATCAACGGAGGCATTGCATGAGGCACAGCAAATGGTGACCAATGCTAATCAATCTCAAATTGAAACGGGGCATTTGGTGCTCGCTTTGATTCAGCAAAAGGAGGGGATTGTTCGACCGATTTTGGAAAAGCTAGGAGTGGATTTGATTCATTTGGAATCGGGATTAAAAGAAATCCTATCCAAACTTCCTACAGTGACCGATCCACGGATTGTTATTAGTCATGAATTGAATAAGGCTTTGAATTTGGCGGAATCGGAGGCACGGAACTTGGGTGATGAATTTGTTTCTACTGAGCATGTTCTTTTGGGGATTGTAAAACAAACTAAAATTCTTGATGTTCGTGAATCGGATGTTTTAAAGGTTATGAAAGAGCTTCGCGGATCTCATAAGGTAACTGACCAAGATCCTGAATCTAAATATCAATCGTTGGAAAAATACACAGTGGATTTTACTCAAAAAGCGAAAGAGGGAAAGCTTGATCCTGTGATTGGGCGCGATGATGAGATTCGTCGTGCCATGCAGATTCTTGCTCGTCGTACCAAAAACAATCCTGTGCTGGTCGGTGAGCCGGGAACGGGTAAAACCGCTATTGTGGAAGGGCTTGCTCAACGTATTGTGAGCGGAGATGTTCCTGATACTTTGAAGAATAAAAAAGTTCTTTCACTTGATTTGGGTGCATTGGTGGCAGGTTCTAAATTCCGTGGGGAATTTGAGGATCGTTTGAAAGCTGTTTTAAAAGAAATTGAAGACGCGGCTGGTGAAATTATTCTATTTATGGATGAGTTGCACACGATTGTAGGCGCTGGAGCGACCGAAGGATCGATGGATGCATCCAATCTACTCAAGCCTGCGTTGGCGCGTGGTGAACTGCATGCGATTGGCGCCACAACGATTAAGGAGTATCGAAAATATATTGAAAAAGATGCGGCATTGGAACGTCGATTCCAGCCGGTGATGGTTTTAGAACCAACTCCAGAAGACACCATTTCAATTCTTCGCGGAATCAAAGAAAAATACGAAGTGCATCATGGGGTTCGCATCACTGATGCGGCAATCCTTGCAGCCGTTGAGCTATCCACTCGTTATATCGGTGACCGATTCCTCCCCGATAAGGCGATCGATTTGATCGATGAAGCAACTTCTGGTTTAAAAATCGAGCTGGAAAGTAAACCGGTGGAACTCGACCAGTTGCATCGTAAAATTATGCAATTAGAAATTGAGCGGGAAGCTTTGAAGAAGGAAAAAGATGATGAATCTAAAGAGCGTCTTTCTAAAATCACTAAAGAAGCTGAGGAATTGAAAGAAGAAGCGGGTGCTATTGAGGTTCGTTGGAAATCTGAGAAAGAATCGTTGGATGAATTTAGTGTGGATAAAGAAAAAATTGATCAATTGAAGATTGAAGCGGAACAATTCGAGCGTCGTGGGGAACTGCAAAAAGTGGCGGAGATTCGTTATGGTCAAATTCCTGAATTGGAAAAGAAGCTAAAAGAAGCTGAGAATAAATTTAAGAAAAAACAGGGGGAGAAATCGCTTTTGAAACAAGAGGTGACAGAAGAGGATATTGCGGACGTTGTTTCTCGTTGGACGGGCATTCCGGTTTCTAAAATGCTGCAAACCGAAACACAAAAGCTCGCCACCATGGAATCACTTTTAGAAGATCGTGTGATTGGGCAAAAAGATGCGATTAAATCCGTCAGTGACGCCGTTCGACGTGCTCGTGCGGGCATTAGTGATCCGAATAAACCAATCGGTTCCTTTATTTTTATGGGACCAACGGGTGTTGGTAAAACGGAGCTTGCCAAAGCACTCGCAGAATTTATGTTTAACGATGAGAAATCGATCATTCGCATTGATATGTCCGAATACATGGAGCGTCACGCCGTGGCTCGTCTCATCGGAGCACCTCCGGGTTATGTTGGTCATGAAGAAGGGGGTCAGTTGACCGAAGCCGTTCGTCGAAAGCCGTACAGTGTGATTCTTTTTGATGAAATTGAGAAAGCACACCCCGATGTATTTAATGTTCTCCTTCAAGTTCTCGATGATGGACGTTTAACCGATAGTAAAGGTCGCGTGGTCGACTTTAAAAACACGGTGATCATCATGACATCCAACTTAGCCGGTGATGTGATTCAGAAATATGCTTTGGAAACGTCGTCCGAAGATATGATGATCGCAAAACTTTCTAAAGACGATAAAAATAAAGCGGAAGCTTATGAAAAAGAGCGGGAGAGAATGGTGAATGAAGTGAATGAGGTTTTGCGAAAGAGTTTTAAACCTGAATTCCTGAATCGTCTCGATGAAACCATTATTTTTGAATCCCTTACCATCGAAGAAATCACTCAAATCGTCGATTTACAGGTGGCGGAAATGGAAGAGCGACTTCGTGCTCATAAAATTGAGATTGAAATCAGCGACGACGCTAAAAAATTGCTCGCCAAAAACGGTTTCGATCCCCGATACGGCGCTCGTCCACTCAAGCGTTACATTCAACAGGCTATTGAGAATCCTTTAGCGATGAAAATTGTGGAAGGGGCGGTTAAGGATGGGGTGAAAGTGGAGGTGGAGGTAGAGGGTGGAGAGATATTAATTAAATAAATACATGATCCCCACTTCCTTCCTCATCATCGCCATCATCCGAACCGTCCTTGTGGTGGCGGTGGTTTATCATTTCTGTAAATACTTCAATGCGCATAAGCCGACGAATAAGTTTTTATTGAAACATTGGAAAAAGGATAAGCGATTGAGGGATCTTTTGATTCAGTATTGGTGGCAGTTTGGGGTGGGGTTCTTTTTGGTTCAAATTTTGATCAGATCCATATACGGTTATTTTTATGTTTAATTTATATTTTGGTATATATAATATTTAATATATAAAATCATATTATTGACATATTGGCAATAATTCTTTATCTTTAATGTTACTTCTTTGTAAATACCTATTTATATCCAGTCAATTTTCGACTGATGCCAAACGTTTTTTCACAAGGACTAAGGCTTGGTTGGGATTTGATCTTTCACAACTTCGCTTTCCAGGTCGTAGTGCGTCCTAAACTGTCATTTATGTAGTATTGGTAAGGGGGAGATTATG
>DAOWGG010000115.1 GCA_030637565.1 Candidatus Peregrinibacteria bacterium
CCGACGTTCGAAAAATAGAGCCAGTCTTGTGAAGGGATCTAATGTTATTGAGCAGTACATATAATTCTTTATTCATAACTCCCAATTGTTGGCCCAATTGTTGGCCCAACGTAGATTCAATATAACAATAGGGCCCACTATTGGAATTTTAATTCTTCATTATGTACATTGAATTTGGGTTGTACAAAATTTTTGTTCGGATAACCCCATAAACCTTTTGTTCATCAGCGTTTTCAACTTCCCATAAAATACCATCTCGAATGGATTCGACCATGTCACCAACATGAAGATTGATGGCTTGTTTTTTACTTTCTCCTAAAAAGCTTTTTTGATCACAGGTAACAATGCTGTTTTTAAATTTCATTTCGATCGGCTGGAGACTCTTTCCTTTGCCATATTCATATATTTGATTGTCTATTTTTGCATAAATCCACTCTTTGTTTAGATTAGCCAGCTCTCCGGATTCAATGATTTTAAGTGCTGCCTCCTTTTTATCAACCCCCTCCTCTAACTTAGCCCCCCAATAAGCGTATCGCTTTAACTGAATATCGAAATCTTTTTGCCTCAAGGTGTATTCAACCGTCCTCTCCGCGTTATCGACAATGATTAATCGAACAAAAAATTCGATATCGTAAACTTCAAAGTCGCGGATATCCTCCTTAGTTTCATGCTCTCCGAGTGGTGTAAAATTCGCTTCTGATTTATTTTCGATCCATTGGCTAACGGACTGAAAAATCGCATTCCCATTCCCACGTGGGTCACGCTCTGGGTGAGGCATAATCGCCAGTACATTCCCCGCTGGATTGCAAAGTCCAGCAATCGCTTCGGTCGCTCCATTGGGGGTGATTGGAAACTCTGAGCTTACAACTCCTTTTTTGTTGGAGTATTGAAACAAAACTTGATCATTCTCTTTAAGTTTCTTTAGGACTTCTGGGTCTTTAAAAATAAAACGACCTTCTCCATGTGCGTAAGGAATGTGAAGCACTTCTCCAAAATTATTAAAAGCCGATCGATTTTTTGGAGAAACATTTTTTAAATAAGACCATGAATTGCGAAAGCCCGTGTCTATCACCTCCCCTCCATGAATCATCTCATTCCAAGCTAACGCTGCTGACAGGTCATAATTTTCAAAGCCCGGAATCAAACCTGTTTCGATCACCATCTGAGCCCCATTGCAGATTCCAATGACCACTTTCCCCTTTTCAGCTTCTTTTTTAATCACATTCATAATCGGGTTCTGAGCGGCAATGATTCCACTGCGGCTGCGGTCTTCATAGCTAAATCCACCTGCCAAACAATAACCTTCAAATTCATCCAAGCGTGATCCATCGAGCATTCCTGGGTCATTCCAAAGAACCACTTCAGCATCCATTCCATTCCTCTTAAAAACACGAACATTTTCTTCCTCGCAATTGGTTCCTGGAAAGGAGATGACAGCAAACTTTATCATATATTTTAACGTTATTTACGTTGTAACGTTATAACGTTGTGACAAAAAATTCAACAAATTATCTAAAAGCGCGAGCAATCACTAAACCATAAGCCTTTTCAAATCCGCTGCCCTTTAAAACTTCAGCACAACTTTCTAGAGTCGCTCCAGTTGTAAATACATCGTCAATGATGAAATAGATGGTATTTTTTGTATACATTTTTTGTTCGTGTATACATTTTTTATTCAATATAAAAGCTCCTTTTAAATTTTTATGCCTTTCACTTTTATTTAATTTTGCCTGCTGATCGGTATGCCGAACCCTTTTGAGCATCGGTATAACTTCAGCTTCATTACCCATCCGATCCTGAATGACTTTTGCGATCACTTCTGCCTGATTAAACCCACGATAATTCAAGCGTTTTTTGTGAAGTGGGACTGGGATTAAAATTATTTTTCGCTTTTTAGCCATATTCAACTCCCCTATTTTCTCAATCATTAAATCGGCAAAATATTCTGCCAGCTCCTCGGTGAAACGATATTTAAACTGCTTAACCGCTGCCTGAATTTGTGGATTTTTAGCATAATCCAACGCATAAATTACCCCATCTAAATAGTGAATGTCTGGATCGTCTATTTTTCTCCCATTTGATCTTATTTTCTTTTTATCTAAATTCTTTAAACAATCCACACATAAAAAGTCCCCCTCTTTTTTACAAGAAATACAAACGGGAGGGAATAAGGTGTTTAATATGAGCTCCTTAAGAGCTTTTAGGAACCTCATTCCACTTAGGTTAAATTATGCCATTTTCTGAATTGGCACTACTTTGTCTGAATCGGGATTCTCCAATTTAGCAAGAATGTGATCTCGAGCGAATTGAACCATCTGTTCCATATCCCCTGCTTCAAGCACTTGATTCAATCGAACATTTGGACGATCCTCATTATGCAATTTTTTTGCTAATTTATTTAGCTCATCTTCAACGAATCGCTTCTGGGTCTCAGTTAATTTTTCGCTTTTAAAATCGGGGCTTAATAGTATTTTTTTTACTTCTGCAGCCACCTCTCTTGCTTCCCTATCTTCCTTTAAGATACCTCCGCCTGACTCCATCATTTCCTGAATACCTTCTTCGCGGGATGTTGTTCGATTGGATGTCATAACTTGGAGGGTTATAAGATATACCAAAATTAAATCATTAAATCAATTTTATGTC
>DAOWGG010000027.1 GCA_030637565.1 Candidatus Peregrinibacteria bacterium
ATTAAGAGTGGTGATGATGGTGATGGTGAGGAAGAAGAGATTAAGAGTGATGATGGTGATGGTGAGGAAGAAGAGATTAAGAGTGATGATGGTGATGGTGAGGAAGAAGAGATTAAGAGTGATGGTGATGGGGGGGTGACTGAAGATGAAGCTGAAGAGGTGGGTGAGATCGATGAAGAATCAACTGAAGAAGTGGTGGATGGAGATGGAGCTGAAGAAATAAGTGATGGGATAGATGAAGATTTGGCTGAGGGGGCAATGGAGCAAGTTGGAAAAGAGGCTTCCCGAAGAGTGGATTAATTTAGGTTATGGTATTGATTTTTTGAGAGAAGTGGGTGAGGGGGGCAGAGTGTTGGATGGACAATGAGAATGATTTTCAGCTACTGAATTGATCCAGTAGCGTTTTTCTGTTGGATTGAGGTTGTTTTTATAAAAGCCCCATCCCGAGAATTCGAGACAGGGCTTTTGTCTAATTTACCTTTATCGTTTTCTCTTGCTCTTTCCTTGCCAAATTCTTCGGGTTGCCATCCATGCGAATTTAAGTAGGAATACGGATATGAAGAAGTAGATGGCTACTTGTGCGAATCGGATCATGTAGGTGATTAAGTTTACTGAAATTCCTTGAATCACTTCGTTGACGTTTCGGACGAGTGCTTTTAATTCCCACTTCCAACTGTCTTTAATTTCTTTCCAGTCGAAAATCAGATCTTTGTAAACATTGATATTGAAGAAGCTGTAGTTCAGACGCTCCATTTGATCCGCTTTGTTTTGATTGTAACGATCGATTTGCCCTTTGATTTGAATCCGCTCGTTAGTGAGCCGTTCAATCAGCTTTAGCTTATTATCGATGATGGTTGCGAGGCTTTCTACATCTTGTTTTCGAGTGGCTAGGGCACCGACTTCATCGTAGGCATCTTGTGCTTTTTCAAGCGTTTCCTCAATTGAAATAAGATTCTTTTCCAGAATTTCTAATTGTTTGTCGTAAGCTTCAATCGTTCCTTTGATGGTTTGAGTGTTTTGATTGAGGTTTTCTGGCTTTAGCTTTTCAATCACTTCTAAAATTTCAGCTTCACTTTCTTTTTTAACCTTAAAGCTGAAATTACAGCTGTCTTCATTTCGGTTTGAGGTTTCAAAAATCACTTCGTCGCGACTTTTTAGATCTTCAATTTTCCCACAGGTTTGATCGAGCTTTCGGGTTTTAATGGTTCCGTTGTAAGTTTTAACTTCAAAGTTCTCTGCGTCGTCTCCAGTAGAAAAGCCAGGTTCTGGAATGGGGGGCATGCTCAATTTTGCATTGAATACACTGGATCCAACCGATTCCATCATTACACCATCCCTGTCGTAATCATTGTAATAAGCTTGTTCGTAATTATTAGTGCCTTGGAATATGGTTCGGAATGAAAAGGCAATGAGGGCAATGACGATCATAAATACGACGATCCCTAAAAGTGCCAAGCCAACGATTTTGGCAATGGATTTGAAGGACCAGTCAAAATTCTTAAAGATACTCATTTTTTTAAAGGATTAAAGACTAAGGATTAGGGGCTAAGCTTTATTTCACTGCTTTCTGAATCAGGAGTTCATCCGCTAATGTCAGGGCAGCCATTGCTTCTACAATGGGTATTGCTCGTGGTAAAACACAAGGATCATGACGGCCTTTCATTTCAAGGGTTGTGTTTTTACCTGTTTTTGTAATGGTAGATTGTTTTTTGAATATTGTTGCAGTTGGCTTGAAAGCAATGCGGAATACAATATCCATTCCATTGCTGATTCCACCCACGATTCCACCGGCGTTATTGGACAGGGTGACGACCTTTCCTTTTTTCTTCTGAATGGGGTCGTTGTGTTCACTGCCCATTAATTCAATGGCACCGAATCCACTCCCTATTTCAAACCCTTTCACGGCGGGGATGCTGAGCATCGCTTGAGCGAGTCTTGCATCCAGTTTTTCAAAAACAGGGCTTCCAAGGCCTACAGGAACATTTTTAATAACACATTCAATAATTCCACCCACACTGTCTCCGCTCTTCTTTGCTTCTAGAATTGCTTGAATCATTTCTTTTTGAGTGGTGGCTTTGTGAATCTGCTTAATGGTGGCAGTAATCTTAACTTCTTTAAGAATCTTTTTAGCAATGGCGCCAGCAGCCACTCTTCCAATTGTTTCCCTTGCACTCGCTCGTCCTCCTCCTAGATAATCCCGTATCCCATATTTCATTTCATAGGTGTAGTCGGCATGACTGGGGCGGAATTTCTCTTTTAATTCAGTGTAATCTCTTCCTTTTTGATTCTTGTTTTTAACCATCAGGCTAATGGGGGTTCCCGTTGTCATTCCTTCAAAAATTCCCGATAGAATCTCAACTTTATCGGATTCTTTTCGGGGGGTGGTTAGGGTGCTTTGACCAGGACGGCGTCGATCGAGTTCTTTTTGAATGTCTTTTTCGGTCAATTTTAATCCCGCAGGACATCCATCAATCACAACGCCAATCGCTGGCCCGTGAGATTCGCCCCAAGTGGTGATTTTAAAAAGATTTCCAAAAGAATTTCCAGACATGAGCAATCAACGTTATTAATGTTATAACGTTATAACGAAATGGCTAAAATATCAATTGATTGCTTCTATATAAAACAATCGCAAGCGGCAAAGGCCGCGACTTGCCTTTGTGAAGTATTGCCTCTTTGAGGTGTGGTAATCCTGCTTAATTCACCCTTCTTCATTTTTTGGTGTCAAAAAACGAAGCAAAAAACCACAAAGGGCTCCGTGAAACGTGAAATCACCATTGTACTATTAGTCATCATCTCCCACGTTCACTCTGCCCTTGGAACCCGCAGTGCTTCATATTTCTTGTTGTACATTCAAAAAGTAGGTGGTGGGTTATTGCATTCGTTCGTCGGTGGCTTTTTAAAAGACTACTGGAATTTAATGACGGTGGAGATAAGGGCGAAGGCGCTGAGAATAACGACAATCCCAATGAGGGCGTTCCGAATGATTTTTTTAGACTTCTCAACCATTTCATCATTGCCGTAATTGCCGATCATACTAGCCGCTCCGTAAATAAGTGCAGCAAAGGCGATGATTCCCACGAATCCTAGAATGAATTGAGTGATGCTTCCGAAAAGATTGATGAGATTTTGAACATTTGAAATGGAAATACCTTCCTGTTCATCCTGAGGAATAATCTCTTCTCCTGCAGCCATGAATTCCTGACTTTGGGCAATTTGCCTTTGGGCTGGTTCAATAAATAAATTTTCAACGGCAAATTCGTTCACCATAATAACCACTAGTCCAACAATCACCCATAGTATTGCTTTTTTTTGTGTGGTGATCTTGTCCTCCTCTCCTTGTGCTGTAATGGTTTTGAAGCCGTTGATCATAATCATTAAAATAGCAGCGGCTCCAATGAGTGCTTTAGCGAATGCAATAACCCCAATGATCTCTTCGCTGATTCCAGGGCCAGCTGTACTCAAGCCTCTTTCCACTCCTGGAACTCCATAAATCAATGTGATTCCTCTTTCAAGTAAAAGAATCACCATAAGCCCAATAACTGCGTAAGTAATGGCGCGTTTTTGCTCGGTGATTTTACTCTCATCTCCTCCTGCAAGTACCATTTGAATTCCACTCACAACAATCCAAAGAACCGCAAAGGCTCCAATAATGTTTCTTAATACTTTTGCAATGGCGAGAATAGCGGATTGAATCTGACTTTCTCCACTGTATCGGATTTCGTTTACAATTAAATATCCATTGTCATTCAATAAAATGACGGGATTATTTTGAGAATCTACTTGATCGGCATCTTCAACAATATTGCCATCTTGATCCAAAAAAGCGAGGTTGTTTATTGTGGTTCCAATGTAGTTAATGAGGTCATTGATGTTTTTTTCGGCTTTACTATAGCCTGCTTTTTCAGCGAGTTTTTTTAAGCTGGTTATACTTGCGTCACTGCCTTTAACCATCTCTATAACTTCTTCTGGTAAATTGCCCCATGGCTGACCTTCGGAAAAATCCACGACATTAGCACTTACTGTTTCAGTTTCCCCGCCTTCTCCAACTCGAACTTGTTCTTCTCCCACCTTATCTTTAATGGTATCGAGAGTGTCGAATAACCCTGATTGGGCGCTGGCTATTGAAAAAGGAATTATACTGAGCAATAGTACAATAATAAGCGGGCTAATTTTTTTAATTAATCGTTTCATTTTTTAAGTTTTATCCTTCTGGTAAGACAGGCGTAAGATCAGCAACCAAAAAGGTGTTCACTAAGGCGTAGGCTGCATAAATAATAACAATTCCAGTGACTCCTGCGACAATCATTGTTTTTGCCTTACTAGCACGATCTTCGTTGTCGAGGGCAGTCATATACATGAACCCAGCGTAGATGGTGAATAGAACAGCGGTTGGTCCCAAGAAAACTAATATTAACCTTATTACTCCTCCTAATTCAGTAATGCCAGCAGATGCCCCTGCGGCCTCGGCTTGACTATCTTCGTTGATCACATAAATGGCGTTTACAATGTTGCTTGCTAAAAGAACGATGAGCATCCCAATTCCACTCCATACTAAATGAGTTTTTTCTTTGCCGATTGCTTCTTCATTTCCACTTGCTGTCATCATTTTGATTCCACTGATCGTCATCAGAAGAGCGATAATAGACCCAAATAGCCATTTGAGATAATTTGTGATGATCCTAAGCTGATCACGACCTGCCGTAAAGTCAATTAGTGCGTCTGATGAGGCGGTTTCTGGATTGAAAACCTGAGAAATACCATCGGCAGCCATTAAAATAATAAATCCAATAAGGAGCCATAAAAAATTTTGCTTATGCTTACTCAGTGTTTCTTCTTTTCCTCGTGCAAATATAAAGTTCATTGCATAAATAATTCCAAAAAGAAGGGCGACACCTCCTACAATATATTTTACCAATCCAATTCCTCTTCGGATGACACTGGCCGCTACATCTTCTCCGCTTGCTCCTTCGGGAGCATCGAAGCTTGGCAGTTCTCCTTCTAGATAATTAGCCCAATCACCTCCAAGGGAGCTTTGTGCATGGGCAACTTTTAGTCCTATAAAAAGGACGAGGCAAAAAAGGGCGGTTGGCCCGACGATGGATATGAATTTTTGAATTTTTGATTGATGCATTTTTTCTTTTTATTTCGTTTTTCATCTTAGCATAGGTTTTGATTTCCTTTCAATAGAGGAATGTGTCTCTGAAAAAAGATTTGCATACCAGTGTATTTTGTTATAAACTACCCGAGCTTACTGAATTTAAGACTACTATCATGTCAAAAAGACCTACTCCTAAGAAACAACAAGCTAACTCTCAGTCGTCTCGTCGATATAAGGCGTTTCAAAACCGTGCTCGTAAACGCTTGGTTAACTCTGTTGCCTTAACCACTTGCCCTAAATGTAAAGAAGCAAAAATGCAGCATTCGGCTTGCTCTAATTGTGGTGAGTATAATGGGCGTCAGGTTTTGGATATGGGTAAGAAAATGGATAAAATTACTAAGGTAAAAGCATAAAATATCTCTGATCTTAAATCTCTGATCTCATATTTGGATCTAGGATCTGAGTTCTGAGATCTCAAATCTTTAAAATTATGGCCAGCTGGAGACATTTATCGCGCGTTGTTGCTATGCAGAGTTTCTTTGAGCACTTGGCGCGGGGGAATGACCTTGAGGCTGTTTTGGAGTACAACTTAGAAGCCCATCGAGACAAAATGGAAGACACTACATTCGCTGTGAATTTGTCTCAAAAAATGAAAAAGAATGAAAAGACGATTGATAAGCTGATTAAAAAGCATGCTCCTGAGTGGCCTCTTGATAAAATGAATCCTGTTGAAAGGGTTATTTTAACTTTGGGTATTTGTGAGCTACTTTATCCAGAAAAAGATGTTCCTGTGAATGTAGCGATCAATGAATCAATTGAATTAGCAAAGGCTTATGGAGATGATAATAGCGGTAAATTTATTAATGGCGTTTTGAATTCCGTGGCGCATGATGATACAATAGAAAAAGCTCCAAGCTCTAAATCAAAAAAATCTAAATCTTAATTTCTAATTTCTAAATTTATTTTTAGAGTCAGAAATGAGGGTTTAGGGAGATTACTTCCTAAATATAATTCTCATGTATAAAAAGTTAGAAAAAAAACTTAATTTAAAATTCAAGGAATGGCATTTGCTTCGCAATGCTTTTGTTCATCGTTCTTATTTAAACGAACATCGTGATAGCCAGTATGAAAGTAACGAGCGTTTAGAATTTTTGGGTGATGCGGTTTTGGAACTGGTTGTTACGGATTACCTTTATAAAAATTATCCTAATCCAGAAGGGGATTTGACGAATTGGCGGTCGGCTTTGGTTAAGGGGGAAATGCTTGCTAAAATTGCCCAAGAGTTGAATTTAGGTGAATATCTTTTTTTGAGCCATGGAGAAGAGAATTCAGGAGGGCGAACAAAAGATTATTTGCTTGCAAACACTTTTGAAGCTTTAGTGGGGGTTATTTATTTGGAGCTTGGTTACGACAGTGCTCAAAAAATGATTGCAACATTCCTTTTGACTCACTTAGAGGGTATTTTGGAGAAAGGGGATCATATTGATGCGAAATCTAAGTTTCAGGAGCTGGCTCAGGAAAAAACAGGTCAAACACCTATTTATCAATTACTTCACGATGAAGGGCCGGATCATGATAAGACATTCACGATGGGGGCGTATATTGATGATCGTATTGTTGGGAAGGGGAATGGGGGTAATAAGCAGTCAGCAGAGCAAAAAGCGGCGGAGGATGCGCTCCATCGTTTAAAATGGTAGATCTTTTGACATTCAGTAAGCATCCGTTATCTTTCTAGCTTCTGGAATGCTGATTGCTGGTTTTTTTTTGGTTGGCAAAGAACAGCGAGCGGGGTTTGGACCCGATTCGCTGCTCAGAAAATGATGTCTGTCGCTAGGACCTTCACTGGAAAACTCCAGTGTGATCTCTGGCAATTAGAACGTCATTGGTGTCCCTAGGGTTTTTGCTCGCTTGAGCAGGTCAGCCTTTCGGCTGATGGGAAGACCTTTTGGGAAGGTGACTTTGATCCCCATGACCCCCTCCCTTTTAACAGTGAGTCCCGCATTGGTGTAAGCCATGGCGGTGATTATCACTGCCTTCTCATTGGAAGGTGTGACCCTGAATCCTTTTGCTGTTTTTGCTTTCTTCATTAAACTATTTCCTCCGTGTTATGCGCAAAACAATAATTAAGACGGGCGTATTTTATAGAATGTTTTTTTAGTTGTCAAATGATTTAATTTTGTTTAAAAAAAGCGACGAGTCCTCGAGGATCGTCGCTTGATGGGGTTGAGAGGTGGGCGCATCGTTTGATGACCGACGCTCTACGGGTTGACTTCGATGAGGCTTCCCTCTTCTCGGGCTGCATTGGTAATTCCTTGCGCGAGGAGTCGACCTTCTGCCGTGTTGGGGTAGGTGATTGTCACCTCCTTCCCTTCCACGTCGACGTTGGCGTTCTTGTGAACTTCATCGATCGATTGGCCGATCTTCCATGCTCGATCAGTGTTTCCGTAACCGAGTTTTACTCGAACTGTATCTGCCATGTTTGCCCTCCGAGGCTGTTGTTGTTCTCCGAAGAGAACAGTTAATCGAAACCAGAGCTATTTTAATGATATTCAAAAAAAAGTCAATTGAAAACAATTGATCTGCCCTTTATTTAAACGTTTTATTTAGGGATGATCTTTAGTTGCCTTTGATCTCCTTCTCCTGTGCTTTCGGTTGTGATTCGATCTTTGAATTTTTCGCTATCGGCTAAATACAGATGAATTTTTCGGCGAAGATAAGGGTTCATTGGAGGTAATTTAACTTCTCTTTGGGAAGAGATAGCCATTTCAGCTTTTCTTTCAGCGAGGCGAACCACGCTTTCTTCTTGTCTCTTTTTATATCCATCTACATCTACAATTACTTGTGTCTTACTTTCGATTCCCTGTTTCCACAAAAGACACTTTAAAAGATGCTGAATAGAGGCGATTGTTTCTCCGTGCCAACCAATCAGTAAGCTGGAATTCTCTGTTTCAATCTCGGTATAATAAGCGTTTTCACCTTCTTTAGATATTTTGATTCCCGTGTACGAAATTCCGATAATATCGAGAAGCTTTTCTAGGGTTTCTTTGATGAGTAATTCCATAATTATTTTACTTTTATACAGGTAATCTTAACGAAAAAAGCAGAAGATATCAAATTAATCTTTTGCTCGATTGACGACTAATTGTTGTCCAATAGCGAATAGGGTTGATGTTCCCCAGTAGAATCCAACAGCGGCTGGTAGACTTGCTGTAAATACCGCAATCATAACGGGTAAAAAGAACTGCATCATATTGTTCATCATTGGCATTGCAGCATTCTGATTTGCACCCTTTGTCTTCGCAAGGCTAAGCCGAATCTGGAAGAACTGCATTCCTCCAACAATTAGCGGAAGTGCTATTTTATTGGCTTTGGTTAGATCTATAATGCCCAAGAAGATTGGGTTAATATTTTGTAGATTGAATGCCCTTAGTGGCTCGTAGAATAGATTTGGATCGGTTACCCCTAGTCCATCACGAACGACATAGAACAGGGCGATTAGGATTGGAAATTGAATGAGCATAGGCAAACAACTTCCCATTGGATTCACTTTGTGCTTTTTCCATATCTTCATTGTTTCCTGAGAAAGCTTCTGGGAATCATTCTTATATTTTTGCTTGAGTGCGTCCAGTTGAGGCTGGATTTTCTGGAGTGCCTTTTGAGATTTGAGTGCTTTATGATTTGGCCCGAGTAGTAAGAGCTTGATTAGGAATGTTAAAAGAAAAATGGCCCATCCTAGGCTGTGTCCTGGTAATTTGGATACAAAATAAATTAAGGTGTTGAAAATAGGCTTATACAAAAGGGAGTTCCACCCTTGTCGTATGAATGATGGGCTGGATACATTGATTTCGTGGAAGTATTGCTTGGTTTTTTCTCCTAGTGTGGTTTCTAACGTGATTCGATACTTTCCAACTTCATTAAAAATTTCATGACTCCATGCGTCGAAGCTGATGGTGGAGCTTTTTTCTGGCTTAATTTCAGCGATTAGCTCATTTTCTGGGTTGCATGTGTCTGTTTCAGATCCCTTTTCGATCCATTCGCCATTGCTGTAAATTTCCACTAAAAGTGGGTTTTTTGGACATTTGTTTTGGATATCAATGGTTTGTAGTCCGTTATTTTTAATATCGATTGAAACCACCTTTCCAATAATTGTTTTTCCTTTTGATGAGATAACAATGTCATCGTTGTTTGTAGGACCTTCTGTATTTCGACTAAAAATCTGAAATATAATCAGAAAGATTAGAAAAAAGAAAAGAAATCTTGATAGCTTATTTTGCATTCGTTGATAGGGTATTAAAAAAGGTTTGTATCCCTTGATTTAAATCATCAAAGGTGGCTTTTTGGCAGGGTGGACGGGCAATAATTAATACAATGAAGTTTTTTTCAAGTTTAGTGAGATTGATTCGAATGGCTTCTTGAATTTGTCTTCGGATTCGATTTCTTTTAACTGCCTTTTTATCAATCTTTTTGCTAACACTTACGGCAAACTGTGAAGGGTCATTTGTTGTCTCGTATTTAAAAACCAAATATTGATTTTTGAAGAGCTGTCCCTTCCTATATAAGTTTTCGATAACCTGTTTATTGCCGATACGGTTTTTTTTGTTCAGCATTCATTAAAGCTATACGCTGAGTTCCTTTCGCCCCTTGCTTCGACGACGTTGGATTGTTTTTTGACCTCCTTTGGTTTTCATGCGTGCCAAAAATCCGTGGCGTTTGTGCATTTTTCTTTGGTTGCGTTTACTAAGCATTTCTTTGGTTCGTTTAAAAGGCTCAGTTAGCTTAAAGGGCTTCGCTTAAAAAGTCAAACTATTTTTAAGTCTCAAGTGCGAGTGCAGATCTCAAGTGAAATACACCCCTTAATCCTACTCTCTATTTAAAGTAATCTTCTATGAAATCTTTAACTTTTTTTAGAGCCTTGATCACTTTGTCATCGTCTCCGGCAGAAAGTTCAGTTGGGCGCACTCGAACGCTAATGGCGCCGTCATATTTATTGTCTTTTAGTTTTTTAAGAAAACTTTCTAGAGGTAGAACTCCTTCGTTCGGCAATGAATAGTCTTTTCGTTTTCGTACATTCGAAAGGTGAACATGTCCCACTAGTTTTTTAAGGTGTTCGTAAAAACGAATTAAATCCTCTTTTTTAGAAGCGGTCATTGAAGTATCGAGTGCAACGAGGCCGAATTTCTTTAAATCACTTACGTTATTTAATGCTCGCTCTGGTAAAAACCCAAGGAGTGTTTTTCCACCAGTGTTTGTTAGGGCGATATTAATGTGCTTCTTTTTTCTTAAGGTTGGAATTTCTTTTTTTAACCAACGAGTGAATTTAAAGTCAGTTAATTTCGGTGGAGTGATAACGACAATGGGACATTTTAAATAAATCGCCATGTCCACAACATGTTCTACACTTTTTTCAGTCCCATTTTCAGGGGCATGAAGAGCGACCACTGGTAATTTGTATTCCTCTGATAATTTTTTAATATATTCAGCGTTTTGGGTATCGAAGTTGGTCTTACTAACCTCAATTTCAATTCCGTCGTAGCCGGCTTCTTTTGCAAACTCAAAAATACGGTTAAGGCCGTACTTGTGCAACGATGAACTATGCAATGCGATCATGTTTTTTGTTTTTTATTTATTCCTATAGATTATATCAAATTTTCCCCTTAATTACTAGGTTATTTTTTTAAGTAACCCATTTCTTCTGCTTCCATTTCTGATGAAAAGTGAATTCTATTTTTTTCTGCAATATTTAAAGCACGTTTGTCGAGTACGGAATAGTAATATTTCCCTTGTTTACTAGCGATGAATTGAGTGTTTTCTGGCAGGTTTTGTGCTTGGTAATAATTTTTTAAATTAATCTGATTGATTGGAATTTCAAATTCCTCATCTTTTTGTATAGTGAGTATGTTATTTGAATTGTAGGCGATTCGCCCCTCTTTTTCGCTGATTTTCCCGTACAGCTTTCCATTTTTTACCTCCATTAGTTTAATAGTTGTTATTCCCTCATTTATTTCATCTATAAATTGTACTTCTGGGAACGTATTTTGGGCTGCTCTAAAATATCCCATCGTATAACCAGCGGTTAATCCGACGAATAGAATGAGGGTAGCGGAGGTGATAATATTGATTTGAAAAATGCTCCTTGCATCCATAAGAATATATTTTAGGTTGCAGGGAGGGGGGTTTTTCGCTTTAATGGTTGAGTATTATACAAACAATTTATTTAGATGTCAACATATATCTTCATCCTTGGCAAGCATCCAGAACTTTCGATTGCGGAACTAGAATCACGATATCCGAAACATAAAATTTTGGCGAAAGGGGGTGATTTTGTGGTGATGGATTTGTCGGAATTGATTGATCAAAAAGAATTCGATCAGTTGGGTGGTTGTATTAAAGCTGCAAAGTTGGCGAAAGAAGTAGGTAAAGAAGAGCTTGTTAGTGGGATTTCTGACGTTCTGTTCGATCATTATCACGATGTGAAGCTCGATTATGGATTGAGCCTGTATGGCACTTCTGAGAGTCAATTGCGTACGTTTCTTATGAAGTTGAAAAAGAAGTTAAGAACTGATGGGATTAAAAGTCGTTTTATTAATAATGATTTTAAAAATATTTCATCGGCTCAATATAAATCGATTAAAAGAAAAGGGATTGAGCTTGTGATTTTGAAGAATGGGAATCAATTTATGATTGCTGAAGTAGTGGGTGTTCAGGATATTGATTCTTATAGTAAGCGTGATTTTGATAAGCCGTTTCGAAATATGCAAATGGGAATGATGCCCCCGAAGCTGGCTCAGATTCTTATTAATTTAACAGGAGTAAAGGGGTGCGTGTGGGATCCGTTTTGTGGAAGTGGAACGCTTGTGATGGAGGGGCTTTTGATGGGTCGGGATATGATTGGATCTGACATTAACCCAAAGCATGTTGAGGGGGCGAAGCAGAATGTGGAATGGCTCAAAAATAATTACCAATTACCAATTACTAATTACGAATTGTTTGAGCATGATGCGACGGAGGATTTTTCTGGAAGATTCGATGCGATTGCCTTTGAGGGGGATTTAGGAATTCCTCATAATCAATTCATTCATCCCGATCGCTTGGATGAAATTGTTGGTGATTTGGATCAGCTTTACATTCGTTTTTTTGAAAATCTGAAGGCTATGAAAGGCACTGCTCCTATTGTGGCAGCTTTACCCTTTTTTAAGCTTCGAGATGGTGATGAAATTTACCTTAAAAATACACTTTTGGCGGCTGAGGAATTGGGCTTTAAAAGAGATTTGGATTTAAAATATTCTCGTGAAGATCAGGCAGTGGGACGAGATATTTATCGTTTTCAGCTCCCTTAGTGCTTTAGCTTCTTAGCGAAGATCGGAGTGGTAAGAATAGAGAACATCGTTGTGGCAAAAGCCATGATAACCAAAATTGAGAAGACGTTTTGGTCGATGATCCCTTTTTGAAGACCGATGGAAGCGATGATGAGTTCAACGGCTCCTCGGTTATTCATGGCGAGTCCGATTACCATCGATTCCACGTTGCTCATTTTTAGCCATTTGGCTACCAATCCGCTTCCGAGTACTTTTCCGATAATGGCCACTCCTGTAATGGCGAGTAGAAAAAATGGAGCTGTTTTGAAGGCAGTTAAATCTAAATGAAAGGCTAAGCTTGCGAAGAATATGGGGCCGAAAAATCCGTAACTAAGTCCGTAAACACGGTCTTCAATTTTAGCGAATACCTTTTTATCAATCACTTCTTCGTGCATAAATAGGCCGGCAAGGAAGGCGCCGATGATCATATGAAGACCGATGGCTTCGGCGATATATCCCATTAAAAGTGCAATGATGAGGGTTAGGGTGAACCCATTTGTTTTAATGTTTATGATTCGGTTTAAAAATTTAGCACTTTTAAGACCGGTATAAATTACAATTGCGAAAAAGAGAACTACTTTTATCAGTAAAAATAGCATTGGTAGTAGCTCAACTCTTCCAGTTTCGGCTAAATTTAGAATAAGTGAAAAAAGAATCAGGGCAACAATGTCATCAATAATGGCGGCTCCCATTGTCATATGGGCAGCTCGGGTTTTGTGAATGTTGTAATCTTTGAATAGTCGTGCGGCTAATGCTAGGGCAGAAATAGAAAGCCCCATCGCAATAAATAAAGCGGCTTCATGAGGTTGTCCAAAGTATAAAGCAGTGTAATACCCCATAGCAAAAGGGACGACCACCCCTCCAATGGCGACTAATACTGATTTTTTAGAGGATTTAAAAAGTTCTTCGTGATCGGTTTCCAGCCCTGCATGGAGCATGAGGAAGAAGATTCCTAGTTCAGCCAACACTTTAATCATTTCGCTATCTGTATGAACGATTCCTAGAAGCATTGGTCCTGCTAAAATACCTCCGACTACTTCACCGAAAACAACTGGTAGTCGAAAAGCTTTGAAGATGTGTCCCATGGTCCAGATGATGACCATAAGAACGAGGAGATCGAAGAAATCAGGCATATTTATTCAGTTAAGAGTTGGATTTGAGTTTTTTGGCGAGAGGGGTGATGGTGACAATGGAAAATACAGTGGTGATGAAAGCCATGGCTACTAGAATAGAGAATACGTTTTTATCAATGATTCCTATTTGAAATCCAAGAGTGGCGATGACCAGCTCGGCGGCTCCACGGTTATTCATCCCGAGTCCAATCATTAGTGACTCTAAGTTTGTTAATTTTTCAAGCTTGGCTACTAACCCACTTCCAATTACTTTTCCAGAAATAGCGACTGCGACGATTGCCATTAAAAACCAGGGGGCGACAATGAAGATTTTTAGATCTAAGTGAAAGGCTAGGCTGGCGAAAAAGATGGGGCCGAAGAACCCATAGCTTAGGCCATATACTCGGTCTTCTATTTTTGCAAATACGCGTTTATCGAGTACTTCTTCGTTAATAAATAGACCTGCTAGGAAGGCTCCAATGATCATATGGAGTCCGATTGCTTCTGCGGTTAGCCCCATGATCAGGGCGATAATAAGTGTTAGCGTAAATCCTTTGTTTCCAAAATATAAGATGCGATTTAGAAATTTAGAATAACGAATTCCTATAAAAATAATAATTCCAAAGAAGCCCACTACTTTTACTAGCATGGCAATTAAGGATGGAATTTCTATGTTGCCTTGTTCAGATAAATTCACGATTACTGAAAATAAAATCAGTGCTAAAATATTCTCAAAGACAGCAGCCCCTAGTGTAATGTTGGCAGTTCGAGTGTTCATTATCTTACAGTCTTTAAAAACGCGGGCAGCCATCGCAATGGCAGACACTGAAAGCCCCATTCCAATAAATAACGATGCTTCAATTGATTGTCCAAATAATTGGGCAACATAAAACCCTCCTGCAAATGAGGTGATGGTTCCTCCCATTGCAATTAGAAAAGACCGTTTTGATGCCTTTAGAATTTCTCGGTGATCGGTTTCCAACCCCGCATGAAGCATAAGAAAGAAAATTCCGAGTTCTGCCAGTACTTTAATTACTTCGCTGTTTGGATTAACAATTCCGAGTAAGGCAGGGCCAACCAAGATTCCTCCGAGTAGCTGACCTAAAACAACTGGTAATCTTAATGAACGGAATATTTTACCCGCTGTCCAGATGACAACCATTAATATTAATAAACTGTGAAAATCTGGCAAATTCGTAGGGATTAAGAATTAAGGATTAAACTTATTTTAACAGACGTGCTAATAAATTCGAAATTCTAAACTCGAAATCCGAATTCTAATTGGACATTTAATCATTTAAGTTTAAAATTTATTTCGTATTTCGTTATTCGTGCTTCGAATTTTATGAAAATAGCAATGCTTATCAGTGGGGGTGTAGACAGTTCCGTGGCGCTTCGCCTTTTAAAGGATGCAGGTCATGATGTGACGGCGTTCTACTTGAAGATTTGGCTGGAGGATGAGCTTCAGTATTTGGGGGATTGTCCGTGGGAGGAGGACCTTTCTTATGTTGAGCAAATTTGTAAGGAAGCGAATGTTCCGCTTGAGGTCGTTTCAATGCAGAAGGAATATTGGGATCGGGTGGTGAGCTATACCATTGCGGAATGCAAAGCGGGTCGTACGCCGAATCCAGATATTTTTTGCAATCAGCAGGTTAAGTTTGGAAGCTTTTACGACAAGATTGATGATTCATTTGAAAAGGTTGCTACGGGTCACTATGCACAGGTTGAGGAGCTGGATGGTCAGTTTATTCTTAAAAAAGCGCCGGATCCAATTAAGGATCAGACCTACTTTTTATCTTACCTTTCTCAGGAGCAGTTGAGCCGAGCGATGTTCCCGATTGGTCATTTGAAAAAAGAAGCCGTGCGGGAATTGGCAGAAAAATATAATCTTCCTAATAAAAGCCGAAAGGATAGTCAGGGGATTTGTTTTTTGGGTAAAATTCCGTATCGCGAATTTATTAAAGAACATTTGGGTGAAATGCCAGGTGATTTTGTGGAATGGGATCCTGAATCAAGTTCAGGAGGTGAAAAAATAGGGGGTCATCAAGGTCATTGGTTCTATACCATTGGTCAGCGGTTTGGCTTGGGGCTTTCTGGGGGCCCGTGGTTTGTGGTGGAAAAAGATGCTGAAAAAAATATTATTTATTTGGCGAATGGGTATGATCCGGAATCGGTTTACGGAACGGAATTTGAGGTGAGGGAGATGAATTGGATCTCAGGTTTCAGATCTCAGATCTCAGATTTTGAGTTAAAGGTGAAAATTCGGCATGGGGCGAAATCTCATCCGTGTACGGTTGAAGTGGATGGGGATTTGGTGAAAGTGAAATTAACTGAAAAGGTGCATGGGATTGCAGCTGGTCAATTTGCGGTTTTTTACCTGCCTAGCCGGCAGGCAGGTGATGGCGACGTTTGCTTGGGTGGAGGAATAATTACTTGACAAAAATTTTTTTTTAATTAATATATACTTAATTATAATTCTATTTTTTGCGTTGCCTTATGGATAAAAAAAGAATATCTGAATTGGATGATCTTATTTCAAATTCTCTTGAGGGTTGTGATGATTCTTCTGATAGCCCTAATGTTGATACTGGTCGGGAAATTGAAAGGATTTTAGGCGCCGGTACCTTAACGGCTAAAATGGAAGATGATGAAAAAATGAAAGAGATAAATAGGCTTGTTATGGAATTTCTGAAAGACTAAAGGTTTATAGAAATTCCTTCATGCTGAGCAAGTGGTTATTTTTTAAATATCTGCTTTTCCGCAATCTTTACCATTCGATTCAGGGTTTTTTGGGCTTTTTTAACTACTTCTTTTGGAAGCTCAATAATCTGATCTTTTCGAGGCTCTTTAAGTGCCTGAAGGACGTCTTTGAGCATGATTTGTTTCATGTAAGGGCAAAGGGCACAAGAGCCGATGATCTGTTTTTCGGGGTATTCCACCTTCATTCGATCACTCAGTCCACATTCGGTAGCGAGCATGAATTGTTTGGCGGGGGATTTTTTTAAATATTGAATCATTCCTTCAGTGCTTCCTGTCATGTCTACTTTTTCAACCACGCTTGGCATGCATTCTAAATGGGCGAGTATCTTGGCTTCTGGGTAATCGCGTCGAACGCTGTCGACGGTTTTTGGTGAGAATTCTTCATGGACAATGCATCGCCCCGTCCATTTGATGATCTTCTTTTTTGTGAGTGGTTGAAGATTCTTGGCCATCAGCTCATCGGGCAAGAAGAGGATTTCTTTCTGAGACATCCCTTCGACAATTTTTAGGGCATTTCCAGAAGTGCAACAGGCGTCGCATTCGGCTTTGACGGCGGCGGAAGTATTCACGTAGCAAATCACGCCGGCTTCGGGGTACTTCTTTCTTAATTTTCGAACATCTTCTGGGGTGATGGATTCGGCAAGGGAGCAGCTGGCGGCACTGGGGATTAGAACGGTTTTTTTCGGGTTCATGATCTTTGCGGTTTCCGCCATGAAGTGAACGCTACAAAAAAGAATGGTTTTTTCTTTCGCTTCTATTACCTTTTTACTGAGCCCGTAAGAATCTCCGATAAAATCAGCGACTCCATAAATAATATCGGGAGTTATGTAAGAGTGAGCCAGAATAATGACATCTTTTTCTTTTTTAAGCTGATTGATCTCCATTGTTAATGGGGCTATTAGCTCACAATCGGGCTCAGACCATCCTACTTTTCTTAAGTTATCAAAAAGCCGTTCCGCTTCTTTGTTGATTTGATTTAGTGAAAAATTCATATTGCTATGAGTTTTGACTTTTTTAATGAAAAAATCAAGTTTCAAATTATAAAAATTAGCTTTTCTTTTTATGGCTATAAAACTATTTTTCTATTTTGTCATTGAAATCTTTTATAATTTTTGTCAAATAAATTGGCTTTGTTCAGCCAAAAAGTGATACAATGTAAAAATTTTATATAAAAAGAAGTTGACTTGAGATTTTAAAGATATAGAATCGTCTCGGTTTTTTTAGGTCTTCGCTAAAGCTTCGACCCACAAAAAAGCCATCATTGATCTTTTAAACACATTGGCAGATAAAAGCAAAAATAAATTATTCCACTTTCATTCGTTGTCCCGAGTGATGGCGACCTTTTGCTGATTTTTTTTGAGCAAAAAGATCGCTTTTTATTTTGGGTTTACCTTGGAAGTTGGAGCTGATGTTTATCAGCTATATAATTTATTTATCTTTTTTATTCAAACAAGTTCCTCCCTAGAGAATACTCTTTTATTCAATTGAAAATTGATTAAGGGTGTGTTCTCTCGTAGGGAGGAGCACGCACTGGGCACTACGCCCGCACAACCCGTGACCCTGAAAAAGTCACAACGATTGGAGATTCTCATGAACCGCAAGAACAGCTACAGCCTCGACCAGCTCCGCGCCATTTTCAACACCCTTCCCGAGTCCGCGCTTCGTCGCTTCGCCGGCATCCACATCGAGGACGCCAGCACCGACACCCCGCGCTTCACGCTCGTCGGCAAGGACGAGGTTGCGCAGATGGTCGAGATGAAGATTCCCGGCCTGATGAGCTTCGAGAGCCTCGGCTACTCGAAGATCGGCAATGTCGCCCTTCTGTCCTTCTCTGGCGAGGTCCCCACGGAGCTCATCCGTGACCTCGTCAAGGGCATCAACTGGAGCGGCCTGTCGGTCGATCCCGTCACCCAGCACTCCTCCTACGGGTTCTTCTCCGTCAACGAGCGCCTGGACCGCACCCACTGCCTGGTGAACCTCGACACCGGCTACGTCGCCCCGATCTCCACGATCGACGGCACGTACGCCACCAAGGTCGAGTTCATCGCTCTCGAGAACGGCAGCATCGAGCTGGTCGCCCTCGTCGACACCAAGGCGGTTCGTACCACTCTGAAGCTCAACGAGCTGAAGGAAGGGTACGTTCCGAGCTGGAACCCGATCAAGACGGACGCGGAGGTCCATGATCTCTCCATGCGCATCGTCGACGAGAAGTCCTCGATCGTCCTCGCGACGACCGACGGCATCCAGATGTACCGCGATGGTGAGATCATCTCGTTCAAGTCCACCAAGGACCTGGACGTGATGGTTCTCGACGCTGGCTTCGCCGGCATGATGGACTCTTTCGGCACCCCCGTGGTGACGAAGGGTGACGACGTCATCGGCAGCGTGATCGGTTTCGTGACCGGAGACGGCGAGCTGATGACCATCCCCACCAACCCCACCAAGAAGGTGAAGCCGACCCTGGTGACCGACCAGCTCGACACCAAGGTCAGCCGTATCATCCCGGACGGTGTGGGCTACTGGTGTGCCTTTGGCAACACCATCGAGTCCATTTCGGCCACCCCGGTGAACGTCTAGCGTTCTCCTCCCTGGGAAACATTGTTTGAAATTTCTGCCTTTGTGCTCATGTCATCATTGCCAGCCATTTGCTGAGCGTGGAGGCTGAAAAATAAGATAATGTCAGAGGGTTCGGCGATTTATTCGCCGGCCCTAGTTCCTTTATGTGAAAATTTTACCTATCTGCTGTCAGACAGGATTTTTTTAAAATTTTAAAAATATGCTATTGTTTGAGTTAAATTAAATAATGAAAAATATGAAAA
>DAOWGG010000071.1 GCA_030637565.1 Candidatus Peregrinibacteria bacterium
CGATGAAATGGACGAATGGATGTTGATCACAATCCCTTTTAGCCGACGGTTGCGGAACGGAACTTTTAAAAAACTTCCGATTTTACATTCGGATTTAAGATTATCGGGGACTTGATAGGTCAGCTCATCATCAAACTCCCCTAATTTTTTAAACAAAACAATCGATGCATATTTCATAGATCCAAATATTAGCATCAAAAAAGTCAAAATTACAACGTTATGACATCATAACGTTACGAGGTTGCAATTTGTTTGTTTGAATACAGGGTTTGTGCTAAAATATCTGTAATCTTATATAGGGTATAGGAAAATAAAAAAGAAAAATGAAATTTGCATACACCGCCTTAAACAAGGATAACAAAAAAATAACCGGTGTTTTCGACGTAGAAAATCAAGAAGCCGCTCAAGCAGAGCTCCATAAAATGGGGGTGGCGATTCTTGCGGTCAATGAAATTTCAGATGAAGAATTCGCAAAACTTCAGGAAACTCAAGAGGCTACAAAAGCTGAAACAGGAATTAAAACCTTTACCTTTTTAGCCATTGATCCTAACAGTAAGGAAGTTGAAGGAACGATCGACGCCGCCGACAACTACTCCGCCTATAAACGGCTTCGAATTGAATATCAATTCAAAATCAGTAATTTATACGAAAACACTGCCACCGAAGCTGAGAAAGAAGAAAGTAAGGCAAAAATTGAAGGGCTTGAGGCTCAACTCACTCAGGATAATGCGGGAAAGCCAATGGAAGAAAGCAGAGGTGATAATTCGGATGAAACTGAAGGAGAGGAAGAGGTAGACAAAGCACTGATTGAAGAAATTGATCGCGTAATCATCAACACCAAAAAAGTGATTGAAAATCACCGTGAACTTTTCAGTAACGATCTATTTCAAGAGATTGAAAATGTACTGGGAAACCTAGAGAGAATTCGAAGCAGTAATAATATCAAACACATTACAGAAATCAGTAATGAGCTCTATGAACTGGTTTCGAATCCAGACAAAACGGAGGAAGGTACCGTAGAGGATGAGAACTTCACTAACCTCACAGGAGAAATTGGAGACAGTGCATTGGTAAAAAAAGAATTTGAACTCTACAAAAAAGCAGTGGAAGCAACTGGGGTGAAAAAAATCTTCAAAAACATTGCCAATCGTCTGAAGGACATGACAGAGCCTGAAGAAGAAAGTGAGGAGCCAAAAGGCTTTGCAGCTAAAATGAAGGCTAAAATACACGCTTTTTCCGAAAAATTCTCAAAAAAGAAGGTAATAAAACTTGCCGACATAAAGAAAAAAGAAGTAAAGCCAAAAGGGAAAATCGGATTATTTTTTGAGAAACTTCAAAATTATTTTAAAGCCACAAGCCCTGTTCTTAAAAAAACGCGGCAAAAAGAAATGATGAGGGCTCTGAAGGGAATTTTTAAGGGGAGTGAAGAAGAAGGTGAAGGAGTGGAAGCTGAAACCGAAGAAGGCAAGCAGGCAACCAAAAAAGAAAAGGGAGAAAGAGATTTCACATCTTTTTTGGTAGAAATAGACAGCTTCATCGGCTGGCTACTTTGTTTTTATGTGGTTTATTTTTTCTTGGTGAGCTTTTCAATTGAAAAAGGAATTGGACTCAATAAAGATTTTATATTCAAGACCATGAAAACACCATTGATTTTAAACATCAGCATTTTTCTTCTTCTGATGCACTTGATTCTCAGAACAAAAAACCTTCACCTCAGGAAAAATGCAATCGCCGGGATCTTCCTAACGTTCTTCGGCTTGGGTCTATACGCCCTTTTAATCGTTAATTTCTAACCCCCTTCGTTCCTTGTGCTCGATCAGGCAATTTGATAGGATATTTAAGACTTAATTTTTTAAAACAAAAATATGCGTTCACCAAAAGGAAAAATTATCAGTTGGATTGTTTTTATGATTTTAATCATTGGCGCTTTCGGACTACTGCTATTTTTGCAAAAAGACAAAGCACCAACCGAAGTTAAAGAAGAAGTAGTAACTTCAACCGAAACCACAAAAGAGGAAGCGAAAACAAAACCTAAAAAAACTTTCGCCACCCCTGATCTCTCGGCAGAAGAGAAAAAGGAACAAGACAATAAGGCGTATCAAGATGCGCTTTTAAGCGGTGAAGGCTGTGAAGAAATTGAACACAATGAAGAATTACAGCAACTGTGTTTCGACACCATGAACTACGGCACAGCGCTTCAAAAGAAAGACGAAAAATTATGTGAAGAGATTAAAGACAAAGTCCTAAAAGAAAAATGTTGTGATAGCATCTATTTGGGATTAGCAACTGAAAATTCTGATGAGAGTCTCTGTGAAAAAATTAAAAACCCTGGTATAAAACAAAGCTGCCTCGATCAAATCCGATCGCTATTTGGAAGAACCGCAAAGTCAGCTGATAGCTGTGAGCAAATTCAAGATTCAGCCTTAAAGCAAAATTGTCTGGATAATTTTTATTTTGCAGCCAGCAACGAAAGTACCGATGAGGAAAGTTGTGATGTAATTAAAGACGGTGATTTGAAAGAGCGGTGTACAAAAACCGTTGCAAAAAACATCGAAATTGCAGAAATAACCAAAACACAAATAACAAGAACCTATCAAACCGCTGAAGAAAAAATCACCACTTGTGAAACAAATGAATGTAAAAACGAAGCGAATTTCAACTTAGCATTAGAAAAAAAGGATCTGTCTTATTGTAATTTAATTACAGATGTTGATATGCAGGCCAATTGTATTAAAACTCAAAGCGCTACCATCAATAGCTATTATTTAAAACAGGCAACTTCTTTAAAAGACCCATCACTTTGCACTAAAATACTGGATGAAGTATTAAGGCAAACCTGCCTCACCTACGCCCAATAACCACCAAGTTAAATGAAAAGCAAACTTCAATCATTTTTAATTTTAGCCATTGGACTCCTGATTTTTTCAGGAAAAACCTATGCCATTGGAGTTCCCATTACAGGAACCTCTTTTGGAGACAAGATAGGATTAATTCATTTCGATTACAAAACGGCTGAAGAACCAGTGAGTAATGCAAATTTCGACAATACAGACCCAAAATACTACGTAGGGCCAACCAAACAGTTTTATGTAAGCCCTCAAGATGTCATTTTTGATGTAGATAATCCATTTATAGTCGGTAACAAGGAGGTAGCAGCTCACATTAGTGTAGAAGAAGAAGATTGTACGATTGATGGATGTCTTTTAACGGGCTTTTTATGGAGCGACAAAATTGGCTGGATTGTGATTGATGGAAAGCAAATTGATACAGCGGTTAGTACAGCAATCAATTTCACCGGACAGGAAAATGGATCAGGAGATCCTTACCCTTCCTATATGTACCCTCGCATTAAAATGGTACCAGTTGCCCCCAACAATCGAGTATCAATCACCGGTTATGGCTGGAATGAGCACACAGGATGGCTTCGTTTTTCATCCGATGACACAGGAACGATTGGAGTGGTAACCGATGTTAACAGTCAAGCACTAGGAGACTGGGGAACCTGGCTGGAAATCGATGAAGATATGCAAAAAATAATATTAAATGAAGAAACAGAAGACGAATCCGAATTACTATTGGGCCGTAATCTTCATGGCTATGCCTGGAGTGAAAAACTCGGCTGGATCAAGTTCAGCGCTGAATCAACCGACACATTCGATTTCAATTTTGGAGCCATGACCGTATGGGTACCCGATAAAAAACCACCTGTTTTTCTGGGGCCTGATAAAGTCTGGTTTGCTACTGGAGTCAATACAGGTGATCACGCCAATGCAACCACGATCGCATGGGATCAATTCGCCGCCGATGATGAATCGGGAATCAACTCAGAAACCTCTGAGCTTTATATTGAAATCGCCGAAGATGCCATCGCTCACTGTGCTGATTTCACTCCTGCTGGAACAAGTATCGGTAAAAACACCTACCCTTTTCCTTCCGATTATCCCGCCTCCGCTGAAGTACTCGATGAACTCAATGGAAGCATCTTATCACTCAACTTACCTTTAATAGGAACCGTTCAGGATATTCCCAGTGGGTTCTGTAAATACGAAGTTCATGCGAAGATTGTTGATTTGGTAAAAAATATCATTTACATCGGTGATCATTTTATTGATCCAGATATCAACGAAGATATTGACCCCGATGACTTGCCTGGCAAAACCGCTGAAGCAATCACTGTTTTTGTCCGTGCCGGACATTACTCAGCAGCTAACTCATCCGTCACGCTGGTTACCCCAGGATCCGCCATTGCCGATGGAAAAGAAGCCGTAAAATACCGAGTAGACCTAAAAGATATCGCTGAAAATCCAATCATTGATATTAATTGTAAAAATGTTGATGACCCTTATTATCAATACGATGGATGCCCTGAAAGAACGATTTCAATCACCGCCACGCTGGAAAATGACCTCGTTTACGACCTGATTCAAGGAACGCCTAAACTCCCCTACATCACACCCGTTAAGCACAGTGAAGCTTCTGTAGAAACAACAGGGAGTGAGTTACTGGCTCAAGTAGACCCAACAAACCCTGAGTTTTTAGGAGACGGTGCTGGGAACAATGACAATATGTGGGAAATCCCCGTTCATCGACTCGTTCCGCAGTATCATTATCCGCTTGAAATCACCTCCTTTGCCCCAAGTGTCAGTTACTTGGCTAGCAGCAAAACAGCACCCCCAAGAAATTTCCAAATCAAATCGTTTAATTATTTTATTTCAAACGACCCGCTCCCTGCCACCTCAAAGGTGATCACAGCAATTGACCCTTTTGCACTTGCTGATGATTCAAGAACCATTGTAGAAGCCTGCAACGAGCCATCCGATGGGTCTGGAAGTGATGTTGTTTGCGATAATCCATACAATGAAACAGATCCTGACAACGGATATGATCCAGGAACTCTCAATATGCTCAATGCCAAATGCAACACCAGCAACAGTGCTCCTCACTTTTCATGTCTCAGCTTCATACCCCCTATTTTTACCGATAATGCGAATTTAGTTGCGGGTGGTATTTCTAATGTTCTTTCATTAAGCGTGCCAGCCAATCTTAATTTTGATGTTAATAATATCAGCTCGAAAGGAATCGACACCACCAATGGAGACCCTGAGCTAAAAGGAGGGCTATCGATCGATAACGTCTTCCAATACTACTCCGACAATCCATCGGTTGCGCTGATGGAACTCCATCGAATTACCGCCCCATCAGAAAGCGGAGATGATGGAAATCTTGCTTGGAC